>JAGOBN010000021.1 GCA_017999235.1 Anaerolineales bacterium
ATATCGCCGTCACCCTCTCCAAACAAGCCGCCGCCACCACCGACCCGGAGCTGGTGGAACATATCGGCCCCCCTCCGCCGCTGACCGCGCGGCTGCTGCTGGTGGATGATCACGTCCTCTTCCGCAACGGCTTGGCGAGCGTTTTCAACTATCAGCCGGATTTCAAAGTGGTGGGCCAGGCCGGCTCGGTGCGGGAAGGCCTCACCCTGGCGCGCGAGCTGAAGCCGGACCTGATCCTGATGGATTTCACCCTGCCGGATGGCACCGGTTTGGACGCGCTGCGCGCCATTCTGGTGGATCAGCCGGCCGTAAAGATTGTCTTCCTCACCGTCCATGACGATGATGAGCGCTTGTTCGCCGCGCTGCGCGCCGGCGCCTTGGGATTTCTGCCCAAAAATGTGCGCGCCGCCGATCTGTTGCAGCGCGTGCGTAGCGTGCTGCGCGGGGAGGTCGGTTTGCTGCCGGCGGTAGCGGCCCGCATTCTGAAGGAATTCGCCTCCACCCCAGCCTCCACGGCCGCCTCCGCCGACCAGCCGACCCTCACCACCCGCGAGATCGAAATCGTGGCCGAGTTGGCCCAAGGCTCCAGCAATCGCGAAATCGCAAACAAGTTCGTTATTAGCGAAAACACGGTCAAGAACCACGTCCGCAACGTCCTCTCCAAGCTCCAACTCCGCAACCGCCGCGAGATCATTAATTACGCCCGCCGCCACGGAATAACATAATATATCGGGCTAGTTCTTTTTTTTAGTCCGGAATTAGGCGAAAGATCCCTAGCGCCTGGAAATGGGACGTGCCATAATATTATGTGCCTCCTTCTCTTTTGAGGATCATCCTCCTAGCGGGCCTGGTTGTCGGTTTCGTCGGGCTTGCCAGCCGGGCGGCAGCCAGCCCACCGCTGCCCGAACCAGCCGGCTCCGCGGCGCTGGTAGTTAACCCGCGCCAGCCGGCCGCCCGGGGCCTGGCGCCCGATTTAGCCGCGGCGTTGACGGGCGCGGATTGGATGCCGGTCTTGATCTGGTTTGCGGCGTCGCCGTTGGAAGCGCCCCACAGCTCCCCTGCCGGCGTTACCGGCCGATTACGCGCCGCCGCCGCGGCCCAGCAGGCGCCGGCGTTGGCGCGTCTGCGGCAGCTCGAAGCGCAAGGCCAGGCGCGCGCGATCCGTCCCCTGTGGATCGTCAATGCCGTAGCCTTCGAAGCCCCGTCCGCTGTGATCGTGGCCGCGGCCAGCTGGCCGGCGGTCACCCGGGTGACTCGGGATGCAACGTACACGCGCTTGCCCGAGCCGCCCGCCGCCCAGACCGCGCTGGCCGCCGACGCCGGCCTCTCGGTCACCGCCAATATCTCCGTCACCAAGGCCCCGCTCCTGTGGAGCCTGGGCATCACCGGCTCGGGCGTGGTCATTGCCAGTCTGGATACCGGCGTGGACTACACCAATCTAGATCTGGCGCCGCGCTGGCGGGGCGGGATCAACAGTTGGTTCGACCCGTACGGCCAATGCGCCTTGCCGTGCGATGCGGCCGGCCCCGGTTTCACCGGCCACGGCTCACAAACCGTGGGCCTGATGGTCGGCAGCGCATATACCACCACAGCGCTGGGCATGGCCCCCGGCGCCCAATGGATCGCCGCCCGGATCTTCAACGCGCAAGGCCAGGCCTCGGAAAGCGCTATCCATCAGGCGTTTCAATGGGTGCTGGACCCGGATGGGGACCCGGGCACCGATGACGCGCCGGATATCGTCAACGCCTCGTGGAATCTGGTTAACCCGGGCGGATGTGACCTAACCTTTGCGCCGGACTTGCAGGCGCTGGTGAGGGCCGGCATCCTACCCGTCTTTGCGGCCGGCAATAGCGGGCCGAGCGCTAATACGGCCCTCAGTCCGGCCAATAATCCCGATGCGGTGGCGGTGGGCGCGGTCGATGAGGCCGGCCAGGTGGCCGCGTCCAGCAGCCGCGGACCCACCAGCTGCGGCACCGGCACCACGCGCCTCTTCCCGGACCTGGCCGCGCCCGGCGTGGAGGTACTAACAACCGATGGCGTTCTGGCCGGCTCGCCGCCGCGTTATACCCGCGTCAGCGGCACCTCTTTCGCGGCCCCGCATGTGGCCGGCGGACTGGCCTTGTTGATCAGCGCCTGTCCCCAGTTAAGCCTCCCGGAACTGCGGGTCGCCCTGACTTATACCGCCCAGCCGCTGCCCGAGCCGGGGGCGCCGGCCAATAACGACACCGGGGCCGGCCGGCTGGATGTGTGGGCCGCTTACCAGGCCTTGGGCGCCAGCGCCTGCGTCAGCACCTTGCCAACCGCCACCCCTACAGCCGTGCTGACCCTGGTCCCAACGGCCACCGTGATCCCAACCGCGGCACCAACCAGCACGCCCACGCCCACTCAGGTCCTGGCAACCGTGGGGTTGACGCTTTACTTGAGCCTGATCGAGCGGGCGGCACCCTAGGCCCGTAACCTAGGCGCGTTTTGTGCGACTGTTAAAGAAGCATTTCGATTGGAGAATTTTATGACACCTAAAATCCTGGTCATTGACGACGACCTCTTTGTGGCCAAGATTGTGGCGCTCTGTCTGGCTCCCGTGGGGCAATTCTTCATTCAGTCCGCGTTTGATGGGGTGCAAGGCGTGAAGTTAGCGCTCGTGGACCGGCCGGATCTGGTTTTGTTGGATTTTGACCTCCCCTTCCTGGACGGGCTGGAGGTGCTGCAGGCTTTGCGGGGGAAAGTGGAAATATCCGGCGTGCCGATCGTGGCCATCACCGGCGCGCTGGCCGATCATCCCCGGTGCGCGGAACTGGTGGCGGAGAGTGATGCTTATTTGCCCAAGCCCCTCGACTTCCGGGTCCTGCGGCGCACCGTTCAACAGTTCTTGCATTTGCCGGCCGCAGTCGCGTAAGCGGCGCTGGAAAATAAAAACGGCTTGGAGGCCGGGCCTCCAAGCCGTTTCGTTTTAAGCGGGGCGGGTTAGGTCAGGTAATCCCGCAATTGCCGCGCCCGGCGCGGATGGCGCAGACGCCGCAGCGCCTTGCCTTCAATCTGGCGGATGCGCTCGCGCGTCAGGCCGAATTTCTGGCCGACCTCTTCCAGCGTGTACGCGCGGCCGTTCTGCAGGCCAAAGCGCAGCCGCAGGATGCGCGCCTCGCGCGGGGTGAGGGTGCTGAGCACCTCTTCCATCTTTTCGCGCAGCAAGGCCTGATGGGCGCTCGCGGCCGGCGACGGGGTGGTCTCATCCTCCACAAAGTTGCCGAACTCGGCGTCCTCATCCTCGCCCACCGGGCGCTCCAAGGAGAGCGGCCGCCAGCTGACCTTGAGCATCCACTGCACTTTGCGGGCGTCCAGCTTCAGCTCACCGGCAATCTCTTCCGGCGTGGGCTTGCGCCCCAACTGCTGCTCCAGGTCCCGCGCCACTTTATAGAGCCGGCGGATGCGATCGCTCATGTGGACGGGGACGCGGATGGTGCGGCCCTGATCCGCGATGGCGCGCGTGATGGTCTGCCGGATCCACCAGGTGGCATAGGTGGAGAAACGGAAACCGCGCCGGTAATCGAACTTCTCCACGGCCTTCATCAGGCCCAGGTTGCCTTCCTGGATCAGGTCCAAGAACGGCACACCGCGCCCGATATATTTTTTGGCGATCGAGACCACCAGCCGGGTGTTGGCTTTGATCAAATGCTCGCGCGCGCCGCGCGCATCTTCCACGTGCCCCTGGAGCTGCGCCTGGCGCTTAAAGTTGGCGCGCGCCGACGCGACCTCCAGCTGTTTTTCCGCCTTTAAGCCGCGTTCCAAGCGCTTGGCCAGATCCACCTCTTGCTCGGTGGTCAGCAGCGGCACGCGCGCCATCTCCTTGAGATACAGCCCCACCGTGTCTTCGGTGGCGATGGAGCTGAGGTCGAAATCGGGCTCGTCCATCCGGCGGTGGTGGGCGGCGCGCTGTTTCCCGAGCTGCGCCGGCACCTCGCGGCGGTCGTCATACACGGCGATATCACACCCCTGGAGAAAGGCGAACAGCTCTTCGAGGTGCTCCTTGGCCTCCTCGGCGCGGGGGAAGGCGTCGATAATATCGTCCGTGAGCAGATAGCCTTGGCCGGTGGCGCGGTCCATCAGCAAGGTGAGCATCTCGGCGTCTTTGCCTTGATCTTGCGTGTATTTCATCCGACCATCTCCCATGTGATGGAATCAGGCGTCACAGCAGTTTGTCTTTCAGGTCCTTCAACGCCGACAGGCCGCCCTCGCTGGCTTCCGGTTCGCACGCACAGGCGGCTTCGTTCCAATTCTGGCCGCAGCTCGGGCAGAGGCCCTTGCAGTCCGGCCGGCACAGCGGCCGCATCGGCAGCGCCAGCAGCAGGTCCTCCCGCACCAGCGGCGCGAAATCCAAATTCATGTGTTCCGGGATCGTCAACGCGTCCGCCGGCGCTTTATCCGGCGGGAAGTGGTACATCTCGCCAAAGCGGCAGCTGACCGGCTGTTCCAGCGGCGTCAGGCAGCGCGCGCATTCGATGGTGGTGGCCGCGCGGAGCGCGCCCTGGGCGTAGAGGCCTTGCGGCGTCCGGGTGAGGGTCAGGGTGCCGCGCAGGCGGCGCACGGACAAGTCGTCGGCAAGGACCGCCTCCGGCTCGTCAATGGGGATCTCGCGGCTGTAGCCGGTTTGCTCCTTGAGCAAAAAGCCAACATTCAGCCGCAAAACAGCGGTGGATTTGTTCAGAGTTGTTTCCCAACTGTCAAATTACTGGGAATATTGGCGCATTCTAACATAGAGCGACTCCGGGCGTCAACCGTCAAAACTTTAAGATATACATAAGTTCCCACGCGAATAGCGGTGTTTTGCACATATACACGGTTGTATTTTAGTATTTGCCTGTATACAGGCATGGTTATTTTTGCGGATAGCAAACATCAAAGATTCGGGCGAGTGAATGGAGCAGCGGCGGGCGGCATTATAATGGCGTCGGATGCCAACTTTACTGCTCGCCACCAATAACGCCGGCAAACGGCAGGAAATATCCGAGCTGTTAGGGGATCTGCCGGTCACGTTGCTGCGCCCCAGCGATGTGGGCGCGGACGGCGAGGTCGCCGAGACGGGCGCCACCTACGCCGAAAACGCGCGCCTAAAAGCTGAGACCCTGGCGCGCGCCACCGGGCTGCTCACCCTGGCCGACGACTCCGGCCTGGAGGTGGAGGCGCTGGGCGGCGCGCCGGGTGTGTACTCCGCGCGCTACGCCGGCCCCGGCGCCTCAGAGGCCGACCGCCGCGCCAAATTGCTCCACGCCCTCAGCGCCACGCCGGCCCCGCGCCGGGCGCGCTTCCGGTGCGTGATCGCCCTTGCCATTCCGGCCGCCGCCGCCGCGCCCGATGAGGTGCTGCTCTTTGAGGGGGTGTGCCCGGGCGAGATTGCGCTGGCGGAGCGCGGCACGCACGGTTTTGGGTATGACCCCGTCTTCTGGCTGCCAGAATTGGGCGTGACCATGGCCGAACTGCCGGCCCACGAAAAACACCGGCTGAGTCATCGCGGCCGGGCGCTGCAGGCAGCCCTGCCCACTTTGAGGCGGCTGCTCGCTTAAACCACGCCGCCCCGCGCTCGGTCAGTCCGGCGCGGGGCGGTGTGCTTTATCCAGCAGTCGGGCGGCTATTTCACCGCGGCCGGGGCCGGCAGCTCTTCCAAATACCGCTCCACGGCGATGGCGGCCTGGCACCCCTGGCCGGCCGAGGAGACGGCCTGCTTGTAGATCGGATCCATGATCTCGCCGGCCGCAAAAACGCCGGGGATGGAGGTCTGCATGAATTTATCCACCACCAGGAACCCCTGCTCGTCCATAGCCAATTGCCCCTGAAAGAGCTGGCTGTTGGGAAAGTGGCCGACAAAGATAAAGACGCCGTCGGTCGACCAGGTCTCCACGTTGCCGCTGGTGACGCTGCGCGCCCGGACGGCCTGAACCTTACCCTCGCCCTCGATGGTGTCCAGGACGGTGTTGTACACAAACTGGATTTTGTCGTTGGCGTGCGCGCGCGCTTGCAGCAGATCGCCGGCCCGCAGTTCACCGCGGCGGTGGACGACGCGCACGCGGCTGGCGAACTTGGTCAGGAAGAGCGCCTCCTGCACGGCCGAGTCGCCGCCGCCTACCACCAGCACATCCTTGTTCTTAAAGAAGAAACCGTCACAGGTGGCGCAGTAGCTGACGCCCTTGCCGATCAGGGTGTCTTCGCCGGGGATGCCCAGGCGCCGGGCGGAGGCGCCGGTGGTGATGACCACGGCGTCGGCGGTATAGGTCTGGCTGTAGGTTTTGAGCTGGAAGGGCCGGCCGTGGGTGAAATCCACCTCGGTCACTTCGTCGTACTCAATCCGCGCGCCAAACTTCTCGGCCTGGGCCTTCATTTTCTCGGTCAGGTCCGGCCCCAGGATGTTGTCAAAGCCGGGGAAGTTCTCCACATCGCTGGTGATGGCGATCTGGCCGCCGATCTGATTGCCGGCGATGACCAGCGGGTTGAGGTTGGCGCGCGCGGCGTACAGGGCGGCGGTCAGGCCAGCCGGCCCGGAGCCGATGATGATCAGGGTTTCGTGCGGCATACCCATGTCCTTGCTAGGCCTGGCGAGCCGCCAGGAGGCTTGATCTTAGCGGACGAAGATTAGCGCCGCATCAGCGGCCGGCTAGCTCTCGCTGAGCGGCACCAGCACGGTGATGCGCGTGCCTTTGCCCTCGGCCGAGTCGATCCGCACGGCGCCGCTCAGGATCTCGGCGCGCTCACGCATGTTTACCATCCCCAGGCTGCCGCGCCGGTCGTACTCGGCGTCCACGGCCCCCACGTTGAAGCCCACGCCGTCGTCCTGGATTTCCAGTGTCAACGTATCCCGGCTGGCCTTCAGCCGCACCCAGATGTGCTCGGCCTGGGCGTGTTTGCGGGCGTTATTGACGGCCTCTTCGGTGATATAGAACAAGACGCCTTGGTGGTTCTTCTCCAGCCGTTCTTCGGCGGCCGGGTCGGCCTCCACCAGGACGTTCTGGCCGTGGGTGTCGCGCATCTTCTCGGCCAGCTGCTTGAGGGCCGCCGTCAGCCCCTGGCTCTCCAGCACCAGCGGGCGCAGGGTGAAGAGCATGTGGCGGATCTCCTTGGTGGTGCGGCGCGCTAGATCCTCCATCTTGAAGAGCTCTTCCGCCGCGGCCTTGCCGTCCCGTTCCAGCAGCCGCCGCGCAAAATTGGCGCGCATGGCCAGCGCCGCCACGGCCTGGGTGGGGCCGTCGTGCAGGTCGCGGGCCAGCTTTTTGTTGGCTTCTTCTTGCACTTCCACCAGGCGCTCTTTTTCCTGACGCAGGTTCTGATACAGGCGCGCGTTTTGCAGGGCGATGATGGCCTGGTTGACCATGGCCGTGAAGAAGGCGCGCTGGTCGTCGTCGAAGAAATCCGGCAGCGGGTGCGCGTACACCACCACCCCGTACGTCTCAAACCCCACCCGCAGCGGCAGCGCGATCAGCGACCGGCAGGCCCGGAAGCCCACAAATTGCTGCAGCTCCGGGTCGCGGTCCGGGTCTTGAATAATGTGCGGCTCGCCGGTGCGGATCACCTGGGCCAGCAGGCCTTCCCGGCCGGGGCAGACCACGCGGTTATCGGCCGGCGGCAGGCGCCAGGCCACCCCCACATGCAGGCGCTCCTCCTCAAATAACAGCACCGCGCAGACCATCTCGGACGAGGTCAACGGCTGGCCCTCAGCGCCCAGCGCGCCAAAGTTCAGCGCGGCGTCCAGCACTTTCTCGTAATCCAGGGTGGCCGAGACCATCGAGGCCATGTCGTAGATGGCGCGCGCGTGTTTGCGCAGGCTTTGCGCCTGCCGGCCCCGGGCCTGCAGCTCGCGGCGCTGCGCCTGCTGCAGCAGCCGGCGCAGCTGCGTGCCAAAAAAAGCGGCCAGGGCCGCGGTGGGGAGGAGCAGCACGGCGGCCGCCAGGAGCCGCGCCGGCCAATCCGGGTCGCCGGCGTTGACGGCCGACGCCACCACCGCTTGGCCCGCCAGGAAGAGGCTCACCGTTAGCAGCGTGGTGTACCAGCGATGCCGCAGCGCCGCCGTCAGCCCCGGCAGCAGGCAAAACCAGATCAGCGGCCCGTGGGTGGCGTTGGTGGCCGCGAACACGCTCAGCCCCAGCAGGCTGTCGGCGATCAGGGTGACCGGGCGCAGCCAGGGGTGCCAGAAATCGAAGAATTCCAGCAGGGTCAGGCCGATGTTAAACGCCACCAGCGCCGCCAGGCTGGCGATGGCCGGCAGCTCCGGCGGGCCGGCGGCCGTGTTGATGAACAACGCCAGGGCCGCCGCCGCCAGAATCAGCCAGCGCAGGTTCGCGATGAGCCAGTCGATGCGCGTGGCGTCATGGTCGCGGCGGGCAGACATGCCGCTAATCATACCGACTTTGACGGCGGAGGCAAAGCCACCCGGGGCGGGGATAAAAAAGCCGCCGAGGCAGCGCGCTCGGCGGCGGACAACCCGGGGCCGTTCAGCGCTTGCGCGCCGCCGGCTTCTTAACCGGGCGCTTGGCGGCCGGCTTCTTAGCCGGGGCCGACGACTCTTCCACCGGGCGGCGGAAGACCAGGCCTTCGGCGCCGGTCATGCCGGTCTGCATATCATCCATCAGCTCCCACCCGGCCGCGCCCAGCTGATTGAGCACCGCCGGCAGGATGGGATAGATCATCTTGCCGTGCAGGATGTCGAATTCCTCGTTGAACTGGCGGAACCGGTCCTCGGTCACCTCCACCGGCATGTGCGGCTCACTGTAATCAAAGAGCCGGTTGACATACCATTTGGTGTCGGGGCCATTGCTCATCCGAGTCAGAATGCAGTATTCCCAGCGCGGGGGCATAGCGGCGGTCTCCTTTATAAGGGGCTAAACCGGAAGTCACCACAGGATACCCCGCTTGCGAGGCGGAGTCAAAACGCGGCGCCGGCCTTAGGGGCTCGTCACCACCAAATCATCAAAACGGACTTCACCATTCGGCTTGTCAAAGGTCAGCAGGAACAGGCCGATATCGCCCTGGGCAAAGGCCTCGTCCTGCACCTCGGCCACCAGCACCTCGTCCACGTAGAGCGCCAGATCGCCGTTGGCGCATTCCAGCGCCAGCCGATAGCTGTCCGCAAATTGCGGGAAGAGATCGGTCTGCTTCCACTGGTTATTGGTGGCGTCGGTCAGGAAAAAGTCTTTGTTGCCCTCGGTGCGGATAATGGCGTAATAGCCGTCCGCGCCGATGCCGGCCGAATAGTAGTTCTCGTTGTCCTGATAGTGGCACATCAGCCCGAAAGTGACGTCGTCGGCGCCGGTGTTGCGCGCCGTGACTTCGATCCGCACATCGGTGAAGGACCGGTCCGGGTTATCCCAGGTAAACCACTTGGTGTTGCTGGAGCGGAACACATACGCGCCGCCGGCCATTTCGCGCGAGACCGCGCCGTCATCAAAGGTGTTCCACCGGTCGCCGGCGTTGGTGAAGTTCTCCTCGAACAGCACGTTGGCGGCCTCCGGGGTGGCGGTATCGGCCGGCGCCGGCGTCTCGCCGCCCGGCCCGCCCCCGTCGCCGCCAAAGAACAGGTAGGCGCCAAAGAGCGCGCCGCAGCATACAAACAATAAAGCCGCCACCCCGCCGCCGATCAGCCACGGGTTGAGGCCGCGTTTGGGCTCGGCGGGCAGGGGCGTCCCGGCCAGCGCGTCGGCGGGCAGGCTGAAGCCGCCGCTCGCCGGACTAGCGCCCGGGCCGGGGGCGCTGGCCCAGCCCCCGCTGGCCGGCGGGGCGGCCGATTCGGGCGGCAGGCTGAACGCGCTGGCGGCCCCGGCCGGCGGATGCAGCTGGGTGGCCGGCTCATCATGCACGGCCGTGGGGCCGGCCGGCGCCGCCGCCGGGGTCTGCCCCGCCGCCTGCGCGAGCGCGCGCGCAAACTCCGCGGCGGAGGCGTAGCGTTCCTCCGGGCTCTTGGCCAGCGCCTTCAGCACCACCTGATCCACGGCCGCCGGCACACCGGTCACCAGCTCGCGCAGCGAGCGCGGCGCTTCGGTCACGTGCTTGAAGATCACGCCCATCGGCGTGGTGGCCCGGAACAGCGTGGCCCCGGTCAGGCACTGATACGCGACCACGCCCAGCGAATACTGGTCCGAGCGGGCGTCCAGCACATCCCCGCGCGCCTGTTCCGGGCTCATGTAATCGGGCGTCCCAATGATGCCGGTCCCCGTCAGGCTGGTGCTGGATTCGGTGGCTTTGGCGATGCCGAAGTCCGCCAAATACGGGTTATCGTGCTGGTCGAAGAGGATGTTGTTGGGCTTGATGTCGCGGTGCAGGATGCCCTGCCGGTTGGCAAAATCCAGCGCCTGGGCCACGGCCATGATCACGCGCACGGTCTCAGCCAACGGCAGGGGGCCGCCCTTCAGCCGGTCCGCCAGGGTGCCATTGCTCATCAACGGCATGACGATAAAGGGCATGCCGTGCGCCTCGCCGAAATCGTACAGCGGCAGGATGCTGGGGTGCGTGAGCTTGGCCAGGGTGCGCGCTTCGTTGGCAAAGCGCGTGCTGAAGTGCGGGTCCGCCAGCAGATCGGACGGCAGCACTTTCACCGCCACTGAACGGTCAATCGAAGCCTGGTAGCCGCGATAAACGGCGGCCATCCCGCCCCGGCCCAGTAAATCCTTAAGCTCATACGAGCCAAACTGTCGGCCAATCAACGGATCAGTGCTCATGTCGGATCCTCGCCCAAAGTAATCGGTGTTCATTTTAGCAGAGGCCGCTCCTGGCCGAGGCGGTCCGGCCGGCCGCGCCGCCGGCTTGGGTTGCGTTTTTGTTTGCGCGGCCGGGTGCTACAATCACGCCAACCCAGCCGCACGAGGTCCCCATGCACGCCGCCTTTTTTGAATATCTCGACACGCACCGCGAGCGCTTCCTCGACGAACTTAAGCTCTACTGCGCCCAGCCCAGCGTGGCCGCCCAAAACCACGGCATGACGGAGATGGCGGCCCTGGCCCAGGCCCGGCTGGCGGCCCGCGGCTTTACGACCCGCCTGATCCCCACCGCCGGCCAGCCGGTGGTCTATGGCGAACTGGGCGATGGGCCGCGCACCCTGCTGATCTACGACCACTATGACGTTCAGCCGGCCGAGCCGCTCGACCTGTGGGAGACGCCGGCCTTCACGCCCACCGTACGGGACGGCCACCTCTACGCGCGCGGCGTGGCCGACAACAAGGGCGATCAAATCTGCCGCATGCAGGCCATCGAGGCCTGGCTGGCCACCCAGGGGCCTCTGCCGCTCAAGATCAAGTGGGTGATCGAAGGCGAGGAGGAGATCGGCAGCCCGAACCTGGACGCTTTCGCGCACGCGCACGCCGAGCTGCTCAAAGCCGACGGCTGCTTGTGGGAGTTCGGCGGCAAGAACGAGCAGGATCAGATCAGCCTGACCCTGGGCCTGAAGGGCATCGCCTATTTCGATGTCCGGCTGAAGCTGATGGAGACCGACGCGCACTCCGGCTACGCGCCGTTCCTGCCGCACGCCGCCTGGCGCCTGGTGTGGGCGCTCAATTCGCTGCGCGGCCCGGACGGGCGCATCACGCTGGACCATTACTGGGAGCATGTGCGCGCGCCCAGCGCCGAGGACCTGGCCTGGGTGGACCAACTGCCCTTTGATGAGGCCCGGATCAAGGCACAATATGGGACGGCGGCATTCCTGAACGGGATGGACGCGCGGGCCGCCAACCGCGCCCTGCACTTCGACCCGACGCTGACGATCTGCGGCTTGGATGCCGGCTACACCGGCCAGGGCGCCAAGACCGTGCTGCCCAAAGCGGCCGCCGCCAAACTGGATTTCCGCCTGGTGCCGGACCTGACGCCGGAGCTGATCCACGACCTGCTGCGCGCGCATTTGGACCGGCGCGGCTTCACGGAGATTGAGCTGACCCCGCACAGCGCCGAACGCTATGCGCGCACCCGGCCGGACGCCGCTATTGTGCGGGCCGCCATCACGGCCGCGCGCCGCGTGTACGGCCAAGAGCCGGTGCTTTACCCGGTGAGCGGCGGCTCCGGGCCGATGTACCCGCTCTCGGATATGCTCGGCATCCCGGCGGTGTGCGCGGGCATCGGCTACGCCGGCGCGCGCGCCCACGCCCCCAATGAGAACATCCGCCTGGCCGATTACTGGCAGGGCCAGCGCTTTATCGGCGAGCTGATTGAGGCCTTCGCGGCCCCTTAGCGCCGCTTAGCGGACGGCCTCCGGCCGGGCCTGCCAGCGCCCCGCCAGCGTGTACAGCCCCAGCAGCCCGACCAGCAAAGCGGTCAGGTAAACCGGGAGCATCGCGATGGTGGTGCGCTGGGCCACCACGCCGGCCAGGCCCGGCAACAGCGCCGCGCCAAAGCCGGCCGCGCCAATCTGCAGGCCAATGGTGTTGGCGGCGTAGCGCGCCCCGACGCGCTCGCTCGTCCCCGACACCAGGCTCGGAAAGATCGGCGCGATGGCAAACCCGATGACGGCGACGCCCAGCAAACTGCTGAGCCCGCCGGGATTCCACCAGAGCAGCAGCGCGCCGCCGAGCGCCCCCAGCAAGCCAAACCGGATCAGAGCGGGGCCGCCCAGCCGGCGGGCGTACAAACCCGCCAGAACCCGCCCCAGCGTAAAGGTCGCCCAGTAGCTGCCGGTCCACAACCCGGCCACTTCAGGCGCGATCCCGCGCGCCTCTGTCAACAGGGTATACGCCCAGACCCCCAGCGTCGCTTCGACGCCGGTGTAAAGAAAGAACAGCAGAACACTCAACCACACCGCCGGACGGAGCAACGTTTCGCGATACGAGGTTTGGTAATCCGTCAGCCGCTGGGGCGCGTCCGCATCAGTCGGCTGAGCGCCGCGCTGCCAGCGCGAGACGGTGAGCGCAAACAGGGCCGCCAGCAGCACCTGCGCCGTCCCCACCAGCACATAGCCCCAGCGCCACGTCTGGAACCAATTGATCCCGGCGGTCATGATCAGCGGCCCCAGGGTAATGCCGACCCCAAAACTGGCATGCAGCCACTGCATGAGCCGCTCGCCGAAATGCGCGGCGATATAGGTATTGAGGCCGGCGTCAATGGCGCCGGCGCCCAGGCCCGCTGTCACGCCGCAGGCGATCAACATCCACCACTCCGGCACCAGGGTATAGCCGAGCAGGCTCAGCCCGGTGGCCGCGCAGCTGAGTGCCAGCAGCCGGCCCACCCCCAGCCGGGCGATGGTATAGCCGCTGGCGAAACTGGCGGTGAGATAGCCGGCCGTAATGGCCACCAGCAGGGCGCCCAGCGCATCCAGCGGCTGTCCGAAGTAGTTCCGGAGCGACGGCCAGGCCACGCCCAGCAAACCATCCGGAAGGCCGAGCGAGATAAACGCGATAAACGCCAGCAGGACGAGGCCCAGGGTTGATTGACCCTTGAATTGAGCGAGTAATTTCATAGTTGCTTTCGGGAGCGGGGACGCTGACTCAACCGGCCGCGCGCGCCGCCCTCAGGCCGGCAGGGGCGCGGCATCTCCCTCGCGCAAGACCCGCAGCATGGCGGCATGCAGATGGCCGTTGGTCATCAGCACCGTCGGCTGGTCCCACATGACTTCCGATCCGGAGGTGGTGGTCACCCGCCCGCCGGCCTCGCGCACCAGCAGCGCGCCGGCGGCGATATCCCACGGCTTGGTCCCCAGCTCCCAATACCCGTCCACCCGGCCGGCGGCCACATACGCGCAGTCCAGCGCGGCCGCGCCCGGCCGGCGGACCGCCTGCGCCCGTTTGTAGAACTGCATGAACTGGGCGAAGTTGTTTTCCGGGTTGGTGCGGACATCGTACGGGAAGCCGGTGGTGAGCAGCGCGCGGTCCAGACGCGTCTCCGCGGAGACGCGCAGGCGCGTCCCGTTGAGCGCCGCGCCCTGGCCGGCCTCGGCCAGGAACATCTCGTCGCGGGTCGGGTCATAGACCGCGCCCGCAATCACCTGCCCCCGGCGCGCCAGCGCAATGGACACGGCGAAGATCGGGAAGCCGTGCGCGAAATTGGTGGTGCCGTCCACCGGATCCACCCACCATTCAAACTCGGCCGAGGCGCCCAGGCGGCCGCTTTCCTCAGCGCGGATGGCATGCTCCGGATAGGCGGCGCGCAGCCGGCCCAGGATCAAGGTTTCAGAGAGGTGGTCATATTCCGTCACCAAATCGACGGCGCCCTTGTACTCAATGTGCTGGGCGCGGCCGTAGCCTTCGCGCAGCAAGTCGCCGGCCGCGCGCGCGGTCTGTTCAATAAACGTCAATAAGTCGGTCATGGCAGAAACTAAATCCTCAGGAGAAAGCCCAAGCCGGACGCAGCCGCTCAGGCGGGGGAAACGGACAGGGCCGGCCGGATCCGCGCCCACCACGCTGCCAGGCGGGCAGGGCCGGCGGCCGGCCAGCCGCCGAGGGTGAAGGCGCGTTCGCCGGGCGGAGACACCAGCGGCAGATGGCGCAGGCGCGCCTCGGCCGCGGCCGGCCGGCGCGCGGAGCGCATCAGCACCCATTCATAACTAATTCTGAGCGCAGCCGCCGGCAGACGCGCCGCGCCCGGCGGCGGAGCCGCCGGGTCCACCAGTGCCAGGGCCACGGCGCCGCGGCCGGCCTGGAGCGCGCGCACCGGGTCGGCCGCCAGGCTGGGTTCGGCGGCGCGCAGGTCAGCTTCTGCCCGCGCCCAGCGGCCCGGATGCGGGTCATCCGGCAGCCAGCCGCGCCGCAATAACGCCGCCGCCAGCGCCAGCCGTCCATAGTCCGGCCAGATGGCGTGGGGCTGAAACACATCCGTCCAAGCCGGCTGCGCCGGCGGCGCGCCGTGATAGACCAGCGCCAGCACTCGCGTGGCGCCGGGGCGCGTCCAGCGGCCGGCCGCATCATGCGCGCGGCCGGGAGCGCCGGCGGGCAGGGTAAACGGCCGCGCCGCGCCGCGCTGGATCAAGCGGGCGGCCGCGTAGGCCGGCACCAGCACCGCGTCAAAAGACCCGGCTTGGGCGGTCAGCCGTTCCGCGTCAGAAATAAAGGCGCACGGGCAGTCATCTAGTGGGAGGGCGGCGGCCAGCGCGCCCGGCTGGGCCGCGCCGGCCGGCGCAGAGGGGCGGAGCCCGATCCCGGCGGCCAGCGCCGCGCCCAACTTCAGAAAGGCGCGCCGCGCCGCGCCGCTCATTCCAACGTGCTCAGCATCTGGGAGAGGGCGTCTAGTTCGCGCTGGATTTCTTCGGATTGGGCCTGCGCGTCCGCCAGCGCCACCCGGTAACTTTCGCGCCGCGAATCCGGCACGGTCACCAACTGCTGCTGGGTGCGCGCGATCTGCTGCAGCTTCTGCTGGAGCTTGGTCTTCAGCCGCTGGCGGTAGCCGATATAAAACTCGCGCTCGGTAAGCGGCGGGGTTCCCGGCTCGGAGGCGCGCAGCGCCTCGCCCAGGGAGTTGGCCAGGTCGTCGGCGTCCACGGGCTTGGGCAGGAAACGCAGGGCGCCCAGGTTGAGCGCGAAACGCTCATCTTCGGCGGAGACGTAGGTGGCCGAGAGAAAGATAATGGGGATGCCGGCCGTGTCCGGATTGGCGCGCAGCTTGTGGGCCAGCGAGAAGCCGTCCACGCGCGGCATGAGAATGTCCGAGACGATAGCGGCCGGCCGCTGGTGGGCGATCAGATCGAGCGCCTCCTGGCCGTCGCGGGCGCTCACCACGGTAAAGCCCCGCGCCTTGAGCTGCAGTTCGATCAGCTCGCGCACGGCGGCGATATCTTCCACAATTAAAATCGATTTAAGAGTTTCAATCATCAACGGTGCCTCCCGCGCATTGTACTCCAAACGCGCCCGGCCCCACTTTAAGGGCGCGTGAAGCGGGCCACGACCTCCACATGGTGCGTCTGCGGGAACAGGTCCAGCGGCTGAACATAGTCCAGGGCATAGCCGCCGGCCAGGAGCAGCTTGGCGTCGCGCGCGAAGGTGGCCGGATCACAGGCCACATAGACCAGACGCGGCGCGTTCAGGCGCAGCAGTTCGGCCACTACCGCCGGCGCCAGGCCGGCCCGCGGCGGGTCCACGATCACGGCGTCCACCCCCGCCTCCAGGCCCGGCAGCACCTCCTCGGCCGGCGCGGCGTAGATCTCCACATTCTCAAACTCGTCCAGATTGACGGCCGCGTCTTCCACCGCCGGCTCAAAGGCCTCCACCCCGATCACCCGGCCGGCCACAGGCGCGATAAAAGCCGTGAACAGCCCCACGCCGCAATACACGTCCAGCACGGTTTCGCCGCCGCGCAGTTCCAGGGCCGCCAGCGCCTCCGCCACCAGCCGCCCGGCCAGCGCCGTATGCACCTGGAAGAACGATCCGGCCGAGATCTGGAAATCGCGGCCGTTGACGGCCTCCACCACGTAGGCGCGGCCGGCCAACGCCAGCGCCGCGCCATCCGGCCGCAGCAGCGCGGCCGAGACCGGCAGATCCAGCTCGATCTCGGGCGCGTCCTCCGCCGCTTCAAAAACGATCAATTGATCATTGTCGGCGCCCAGGCGCAGGGTGAGGCGCTCCAAGTCCGGCACCGACTCCACGCTGAGCCGGCGGAACAGTTCCATCAGCGCCGGCGCCGCCAGATGGCAGTTCCGCACCGGCACCACCGTCTCCGAGCCGGCTGCCTTGAAGCCCAGCCGGCCGTCCGCCGTGAGCGCAAATTGAACCTGGTTGCGATACCCGTAAGGCGCCGGCGCCGCGATAATCG
>JAGOBN010000443.1 GCA_017999235.1 Anaerolineales bacterium
CGCTGGTGCAGCGCGCCGAGGTGCCGGCCTCCCCACCGCCGGCCCCCGCGCCGCGTTCAACGCCGCCTGAGCCGGAAGCGGCGCGCATGCTGAAGGACGGCCCTACCGAGACGGCGCTCGCCGCGTCATCGGCGCTGGCCGAAGACTTTCCTTCCCAGCCGGTTCTGGCCCAGCCTGACCGCGAGCCGGCGAGCGCGGTGGAAGCGCCGCCTCCGGCTGAGCCCCTGCCCCCGGCCGGCCTCGCCGAGGCCGCTGAACCTGAAGCTGTGCCCGCTGTCCCGCCGCCCACCGAGCCGCTGGTCTTGAGCCCGGTCGCCGACCCGCCGGCGCGCGTTTCTGAGCCCGGTCCGACGGCGCTGCCACAGGCGACGGCGATTATGCCGCCGGCCTCCGAAAGCCCGGCCGGCGCGCCTGACCGCGCTCACGCAGAAACTCGGGGGTCGGCGGACCTGGCCGCGCCGCCACTCTCAGCCGCGCCGGTGGAGGCCGAGCCGGCGCTAGTGCTGGCCCCGCAGGCGGCGCCGCCTGAGCGCGCGCCCACGCCGCTGACGATGCCGCCCGCGGCCGAGCCGGCCGAAGGGTTGATGTCAGATGAATCGGAAGGCGCGCCGCCGGATGTTTTCATGCCGCCCGCCGCTGTGTCCGAGAACGCTTTCAGCCCGGCCGCGCCCACCGCCGCACCTGCTCCAGTACAGCGCGCGGCTGATGAAGAAGTGGCCGGGCCGCAGACAGCGGCCGGGCCGAGCACGACGGCCGACGCGGCGCCGGCCGGCCTGACGGCGCCGGAAATGATTCTCAGTCCGGCCGTGCCGCCAGCGGTGCAGCGCGCGGCGGAGCCGGCTTCGGCCGCGCCGGGTGAATTGGACGCGGTTGGGCCGCCGGAAGCCCCTGAGCCGGCGGCCGCTCCGGAAGCGGCGTCGAGCCCGGCCATGCCCACGCTGGTGCCACGCACGGCTGAGGGCGCTGCGACCGTCCCGGCCCATCTGGACGCCGCGACTGAGGCGTTCACGACGCCGAGCCGCGCCCCGGAGCCGGCCGCGCCGCAGTGGGGCGAAGCAGCGCCGCCGGATGCGCCAGCTCGTTTGCCGGCGGGCGCTGTCCTGCCAGAACCCTTGACGCTGGCGCCCGGCCGCGCGGGGCCGGCTGAACACTCAGCGCCCACAGCGGCCCCGTCGGCAACACCGCTTCAGCGCATCCCGCAGCCTGGAGCGGCCCCCGCGCCGGCCCAGCCCCCCGGCAACCAGCCGCCCAGCGCCGCGCCCGGCCCTACGGCCACTTTGGAAACGCCGGCCGCTGCAGCCGAAAGCGCGGCCGCGTTGCCGGCCCGTTTCGACGCGCCGCCGTCAGCGCCGCCGCCCCTTGACCGCCCGGGTGACGACCTGGTCCTGGTGAACCCGTCGCCGCTCACGGCCGTCCCTGCCACGTCGGTGAGCGCGGAAGTGGAACAGGCGCCGGCCTGGGCGGCGCCTTCTCCCAGCGCGCCATCCTTGGGCGACCGCGTCCTGGCGCGCTTCACGCCCACGGTCAGCGCGCCGCCGGCTTGGACCACCCCGCCGGTGCTGCAACGTTCGGTTATGCCCGCCGGGGCCGCCGCCGCTGAGGTGGTGCTTGAAGCGCCCGCGCCGCCGAGCCTGGCGTTGGCGCGCCCGATGTTGACGCGCCCCAGTTTCGCTCCGCCGGCGCCGGCCGCCGCGCCGGTTCAGCGCCAGGTAAGTGCGCGCGCACCCGAGGTGCGCGCGCCTGAGGCGCCCGCGCCCGAGGTTGCGGCCGAAGCCGGGTCCGAGGCCGCTCCGGCCATCCAGCGCGCGGAGGCCCCGCCGCTCGAACGCGGCGCCGCGCCTGAGCGGATGGAAGCGCGCGCCGCCGCGCCCGAAGCAAAAGCGCCGGCGCCGGATCTGGATGACCTGGCGCGGCAAGTGCTGCCACTGGTCAAACGGTTGTTGGCGATTGAGCGTGAGCGCTGGGGCGGCCGCTAAAGCGGCCCGCTCCCGGTGAGGAGAGTCTGATGCCAGCCAAAGCCACGACGCCCGAGCCGGCCGAGATCCAGGTGGTGGACCCCACCAGCCCCAGCCGGACCATTGACACCATCGCCTGCCACTTCCGGCCGACGCAGGTGGGCTATTCCAAAGCCGCCAACTGGACCAGCAAGGCCAGCGGCGGCCACAATGTGCCGCATCAGACCTTCTCCGGCGGGCAGGCCGCGCAGTTCTCGCTGGATCTGTTGTTTGATACCACGGCCACCAGCCAGGATGTGCGCCAGAGCACGGACAAACTGCTGAAACTGGTGGTGAAGGAAAAATCCCAGAAACAGCCGCCGCTGTGCCGCTTCAAGTGGGGCAAGCTGGTTTCGTTTCTGAGCTACGCCTCCAGCGTCACCGTCAACTTCACCTTCTTCCTGGGCAACGGCACGCCGCTGCGCGCCGAGGCCAAACTGAGCCTGGTGCAATTCACGGACGACACGATCTTTCCGCGGCAGAACCCGACCTCCTACAGCGAGGCGCGCAAGACCTGGGTGGTGGTGGCCGGCCAAACCCTGGATTGGATCGCGTATCAGGAATACGGCGATCCGGCCGCCTGGCGGCACATTGCGGCCACCAACGGCCTGGCGGACCCGCTGGATCTGCAGCCCGGCCAGATCCTCAAGCTGGTGCCGCTGTCGGCGCGCCAAGGATAAACGGCATGCCTGGCAGTCAGACCCTGGCGCTCACGGAAATCAAGCTGGAAATCGGCGGCCAGCCGGCCCCGGCGGAAATGCTGGGGCAGGTGCTGGAAGTGGTGGTGGATCAGCAGGTCCGCCTGCCCAGCATGTTCACCCTGCGGCTGGAGGATAAGGCGCTGAAGTGGGTGGACGCCAGCCAGCTCGAGATTGGCAAAGAGATCAGCATCGCGGTGACCGCGGCCGGCTCCGGCACGCATGACCCCGTCAGCGGGCCGTTGTTCAAGGGCGAGATCACGGCGCTGGAGCCGGATTACGCGCGCGACGGCTCGGTCATGCTGGTGGTGCGCGGGTACGATAAGCTGCACCGCCTGCACCGCGGCCGGCAGACCCGTTCGTTTCTGGAGATGACGGACGCGGACGCGGTGAAGAAAGCGGCCGGGGAGGCCGGCCTGGCGGTGAAGACCGACGTCACCTCCCCCACGCACAAGTACATCCTGCAGAACAACCAGACCAACCTGGAGTTTGTGCAGGAGCGCGCCGCCCGGCACGGCTACCAGGTCTTCGTGGCCGAAGGCACGCTGAATTTCGTCAAAGGCGCCGTCAACCAGGGCGCCGGCCCGACGCTCAAACTGGGCGAAAATCTCGTTCACTTTCAGCCGCGTCTGACGGCGGCGCGGCAAGCGGATAAAGTGGAAGTGCGCGGCTGGGATCCCGCCGGCAAGCGCGAGTTTGTGGCGCAGGCCACGCCCAGCGCGGCGCCCCAACAGGCCGGCCTCAGCCAGGCCGGCGGCGCCGTGGCCAAGAAAGCGTTTGGCGCGGCCAAGGTCATCCTGGTCAACCGGCCGGTGGCCACCGTGGATGACGCGCAAGCGTTAGCCCAGGCCGAGGCGGAGGCTATCAGCGCCAGCTTCTTGCAGGCCGAAGGCAGCTGCCTGGGCGATCCGCGCCTCCAGGCCGGCCGCACCGTGACGCTGGAGGGCCTGGGCGCGCGTTTCAGCGGCCAGTATCACGTCACCGCCGCCACGCACGTCATCAAGACCGGCGGCGATTACCTCACCCATTTCGCGGTGTCGGGCACGGAAGCGCCGACGATCAGCCAGCTGGTGGCGCCGGCCGGCCCGCCGGCCGGCGAATTTGGCGTGGTAATTGCGGTGGTGACCAATTTGAGCGATCCCGACAAGCTGGGCCGCGTCAAGGTGAAGTTCCCGTGGCTGGGCGACAACGTCGAGAGCGCCTGGGCGCGCGTGGCCTCGCCCTCAGCCGGCAGCGGCTACGGCCTCGCCTATCTGCCGGAGGTCAACGACGAAGTGCTGGTAGCCTTTGAACACGGCGATATCCACCGCCCGTACATCTTGGGCAGCCTGTGGAACGGCACCGACAAACCGCCCGAGGCGGACAAACTGGTGGACGGGGGCAAGGTCGTGCAGCGCGTCATCAAGTCGCGCAGCGGCCACCTCATCATCCTGGACGACACCGACGGCGCGGAGAAAATCATCATCCGGGACAAGACCGGCGAGAACGAGATCGAGATCGCGTCGGCGGATAAGACGCTGAAGATCAAGATCGGCGGGGATGTGACCCTGGAGGCGCAGGGCGCGATCGCGCTGAAGAGCCCGTCCAAGGATATCACTTTGGACTGCGCCAATTTCAAGGTGAAGGCCAGCCAGAACGTCACGGTGGAAGCCAGCAGCAACCTCGACCTGAAGGCCACCTCCAACTGCACCGTGCAGGGGACGGCCGGCGTCACGGTCAAGAACG
>JAGOBN010000444.1 GCA_017999235.1 Anaerolineales bacterium
CATGCTCGGCGGCCGGCGCCCAATCGCTCACCACCGCCGCCGTGTGCAGGACCGTCCGGACGCCGGCCAGCGCGGTCTGCACGTCGTCAAAGTTGGCGATGTCGCCGCGCAGGACGCGCACGCGCGCGCCCCAGGCCTCGGGGACGCGCGCCTCCGGCACATCGAAGACGGCCACGGTCTGGCCGCGCTGGAGCAGCTGCTCCACACTGTGCCGGCCGATAAAGCCCAGGCCGCCGGTGACCAGAATAGGTTGGGCCAGCGCAGGAAAGTCAGTCATAGGCGTTTTCTGAGGGATTGGCCACCGAGACTCTGAGAACTCTCCGTGTCCCGGTGGCTCGGTGGCTCTGCGGCCCAGTCCGCGATGATCTTCACGGCTCCTCGTTCAGCCGCCGGCGCTCGGCTTCCAGCCGCTGCAGGCCGCGCCGGCGCAGCGGCTCATACAACATCAGCATCAGCGCCGGATTGAGATTGGTCAAGCGCGCCAGCCAGCCGCGCCAGCGCGGGAGCGTGATCTCCAGCGGCCGGCCGCGCACCGCCCGCCACAAGGCGCGCTCCACGTCTGCCACGCTCAACGGCCCGGACCCGGAATAGGCCAGCGCCGCCGCTTCGCCCCGGCTCAGATTGGCGCGCATCAAAGGCGTATCCACCAGATCCGGGGAGATGACGGTGACGGCCACGCCGCGCCGCCGCAGCTCAATGGCCGCGGCGAGGGACGCCTGCCGCAAGCCGGCCTTGGCCGCCGAATACAAGGCGTTGCCGGGGGTCGGGGTCAGCGCGGCCAGCGAGGCCACGTTGACGATGTGGCCGGCGCCCTGGCGGACCATGATCTCGCCCGCCAGCTTCAGGCCCAGCAGCGGCCCTTTGAGGTTCAAGTCCAGCGCGAAGGCAATGTCCTCCAACGGTTGGTCGATGAGGAAGGCCGGCCGGCCGCCGCCGGCGATGTTGAAGAGATAATCCAACCGGCCGAAGCGCGCCAGCGTTTCATCCAAGACGCTGCGCCACTGCTCCGGGTCGCGGATGTCGAGGGTGCGCAGCAGCTCCTGCTCGCTTTCGGCGAACGCGGCGCGCAGGCCGGCCGCGTTGATATCGGTCAGCACCAGCCGGGGCCGGGCGGGGTGGCGCGCCAGCACGCCGGCCCAATGCCGGCCGATGCCGCTGGCGGCGCCCGTGATCAGCGCGACGGAAGAAGCGGTGAGGTTCATTAGACCAGCAGGGCCAGACCCGTGGCCAGGATCAAGACCAGCACCAGCTGTCGAAAGCGGCGGCCATGCAAGTAGCGGTCCGCGGCCTGGCCGGCCAGGTTGCCGGCGATCAGGGCCGGCACACTAATCAGAATCAACCGGCCGGCGTCAGCGGTAAAGTGGCCGAGGGTCAGATGCCCGCCCACCACCAGCAGGCCGCTGAGCAGGAAGACCGCCTGCAAGGTTGCGCGGTACTCATCCCGCGCCCAGGCCTTCAGGTCGCCATAGACCACCAGCGGCGGACCAGGGATATTGTAGGCGCCGGCCAGCGTCCCGGCCGTCAAGCCGACGACGTACACCCACCCGGCGGAAGGCGCGCTCGGCCGCAGGCCCTCTCCGAGGGCGGGGGCCGCCGCCAGCGCATAGCCGGCGTAGGCGATGAGCAGGACCCCCAGGACGGCGCGCACCCAGCCGGCCGGCACGGCCGCGCTTAACCAGAAGCCGAGCGGCACGCCAGCCAGGCCGGCCGCGCCCAGGCGCGTCCATTCCCCCCAGTTGACGTGCCGGCGCAGGCGCACGGTGTTGGTCACATACAGCAGCAGGGCGGCCGCGGCCACCACCGGGCCGGCAGCTTCCAGACCCAGCGCCAGCGTCACCAGCGGCATCGCCAGGAGCGCGAAGCCGAAGCCGCTCGCGGCCTGCAAAAAGGCGGCGCCAAACATGGCCGCCGCGAACAGCGCCACCTGCAGGCCGGCCACCGCTCAATCGGCCGAGGCCGGGCCGGCGGGGACCGCCAGTTGCGGGATCCGCACAAAATACAGACACGCGGCGCTGACCAGGCAGGCCACGAAGGGCGCGCCGCCGATGAGCAGGCGGATGGCGGCGATGGCGCCCTCCGGCTGGACGGCCGCGCCCGGGACATAGCCGCTGGGATTCAGGAGAAACAGGAACAGCAGGGCCTGCGCGCTGAACGCCAGCCGCATGAACATGAACGTGATGCCGATGAAGGCGCCTTCGCGGTACTGCCCGGTGCGGCGCGCGTCGTAATCCGTGATCTCGGAGAGCAGGACGATGAAGAGCATCAAGTAGCCGGCGAAGCCGGGCGCGATCAGGGCCACGCCCAGCAGGGCCAGCGAGAAATCCCGCGCCAGGAAGATCACGATCAGGCCGGGCAGCCAGGCCAGGTTGGCCGCGATCCAGGCCCGCCGAGCGCCCAGGCGCGGCGTCACCACGCGCCACAGCTGCAGGCAGGGTACGGCCAGCAGAAACGGCACCGCCAGCAGCAGGCTTTCCTGCAGGGCCGGCGCCAGGGTCAGCCCCAGGATTTTGGCCGGCGCGGTCAGGTTGAGCACGTACTTGGCCCAAAACGGCACCGTGGCCGAGAGGATGACGAAGTTAAATTCCCGCACCATGGCCGCGCCCAGAAACCAGCGGAAGGGCCGGTTGCTGAACGTGATGCGGACCGACTCAAAGAAGCCGAGGGTGGTCTCGCCCAGCCGGCGGGGATCCTCTTTAAGTCCGACCATCGCCAGCATGTAAGCGGCCGCCGCCAGCCCGCCCACGATCAGGCCCATCACCGGATAGCCCAGGCGCTGGGACAGCATCGGCGCCAGCACGAAGGCCAGGATCAGGCCGACCACGCTGAACGATTCGCGCCACGTCGCCAGGCCGGCGCGGTCTTTGGTATCCGACGTGATCTCGGGGAACAGGGCGTGGTAGGCCGTCAGCAGCAGCGTGGACAGCGTATCAAAGATGAACAGGATCGCGCCGAAGTAGACGGCGGTCAGCACGGCGTCGCCGAGCGGCGGCGTCCACAACAGCCAGAAGGCCGCGCCCAGCGGCACGGCGCCGGCCAGGATGTACGGGATGCGCCGGCCCCAGCGGCTGCGCGTGCGGTCGGAGAGCTGGCCCATGAGCGGGTCGTTGACGGCGTTCCACAGGCCGAACAGGAACCAGACGATGCTCACCAGGCCGGCGCTCAGGCCCAGGACATCAATGTAGAAGAACTGGACGCGGTTGGTGAAGGCCTGGTAGCTCATGGTGTGCGCCAAGCTGCCCAGGCTATAGGTAAGCCGCCGTGCCAATTTCATACCGCAACCTCCCCGGCCCTTGAGAATCGCCCCCTGATCCAGCGCCGCGGCATCGGAGGGGGGAGCACGCTGCCTGTCGGCCGCGCGGCCGCAGGATTGATTTGTACGGTGACGGCAAAGCGGGAAGAACGGCGGCGCCGGCCGGCAACGCGGTCACGCCACTCCGGCGCGGATGATACTCCCAGCTGAAAAGGACGGCAACCGCCGCGGCCCGGGGGGCGGATTTTTGTTTCGGGGTCAATTCGGTGAGCGGGCGGCCAGCGCCGGCTACCCGTCGAAAACGGATGGCCGAGCATCCGTTGTCGACCCCCTCACAATCCCGGCGGGGATGCTAAAGTACGCGTCTATGACCCTCACCAGCTTGCTGTGGATTCTCGGCTCCGCCGGCGTTCATGTGGTGGCGCATGTGGCGCTCAAGACCACCGGGAACCGCAACGCCTTTGTCTGGTGGCTCCTGCTGTGGGGCGGGGTGCTGTTTCTGCCGGTGGCCGTTTGGCGCTGGCAGCCGATCCCCGGCGCGGTGTGGGCGATTATGGCGATAAGCGCCGTTTTTGAGGCCGCCTACTTCCTGGCCATTGCCCGCGCGTATCAAACCGGCGATCTCTCGATTGTCTATCCGCTGGCGCGCGGCACCGCCCCGCTCTTTCTGTTGGCGTGGTCCACCCTGTTTCTGGCGGAGCCGCTGACCGGGGGCGGGGCGGCCGGCGTGGTGGTGATTGCCCTGGGCCTGTACGTCATCAACCTGCCGGCCTTTGGCGCGTGGCGCGCGCCTTTAACGGCGCTGCGCGGGGCCGGGCCGCGCTGGGCGCTGCTGGCGGGCGTGTGCATCTCGCTCTACACCACCGTGGACCGGGTGGGCATCCGCTACCTGGATCCCTTTCTCTACACCTATCTGGCCCTGTGGCTCACCTGGTTGTTGATTACGCCGGTGGTGCTTCATGAGCTGGGCGGGGCGCGGCTGCTGGCGGAACAGCGCCGGGCCGGCTGGCGCAGCGCGCTGTCCGGCCTGACCACCACGCTGGCCTATGCCATCGTGCTGTCCGTGATGGCGGCCGGCACGCCGGCCGGCTACGCCGGCGCGGTGCGCGAGGTGAGCGTGGTGTTTGGCGTGGTCATCGGCGTGGCGGTCCTGCG
>JAGOBN010000445.1 GCA_017999235.1 Anaerolineales bacterium
CCAATCTGGAGCCAGAAGGTGTTCGTGTTGTAATAGGACAGCCGGAACTCATCCGCTTCGTTCGGCATCGCCAGGCCTTCCACCAGCCGCACCTGACCGTTCACGCGGGCCAGCCCGCCGCCGCGGTCATCGAGCCGGCGGCGCAGCACCTCCACAGTCTGGGTGGCGCCGGAGCGCAGATGCCAGGCCAGCAGGGCCGGGTCCACATCCGCGCCCACGGCGTCAATATTGTGCAGCAGCAGCACCTGGAGTTGGGGCCGCTCCCGCAGCAGACAGGCCAGGACGCCATTCTTCAACAAGTTCGGGAACTCGAACCAGTGGCCGACCGGATGCAGGCATTGCAGGGGGACATTATCGGTGTAGTCGTCGCCCTCGCCGGCTTGGCGCGCCCAGCCGATCAAGGCCGCATGCACGCTGTCGCGGACTTTCTGCTGGCGCTCGTCCAACAGCTGTTGGGCCAGTTCCTCCCAGGCGAAGCGCAAATCCCGCACCATCGGCACCAGCCGCAGGCCCACCGTCCGGCCGGAGGAGATGACCAGCGGGCCGGGATAGCCGTAGTGGCCCTGGCCGGCCAGGAAGGTGCGGATCGGGGTGTCGGTCAGATAGCTGGTGGTGATCACGTGCGGCAGCCAGGTTCCGCCTTCCAGCCCACGCCGGCGGCTTTTGGCCAGATGGATTTCCAGGAAGGTCCGGTGCCGGCCGGCCAGCTTGCAGAAGGGATTGATCGCCTTAACCACCCCGGCGCCCTCAGTCCAGCGGCTGCCCACGCCGGCGGCCAGCGAGACGACCCCCACCAGGCCGGCCTGCAAATGGCGCTGACCGGCCGCGCGCAGATCGGCCAGGTCCGGCAGATCGGCCAGATCCGTCACGTCGCCGGGCTCAACATCACACACTTGGGTCTGGGCCGGCAGCCGGTTCTGGGCCAGGCCAATCCGGCCGCTGCGCAGATCGGCGCGCACCTGCTCGTGCTGGACCCGGTCAAAACCCAACTCGGCCAGGAGCCGCTCGCGGCTCGCCCCGGCGGCGTCCCCGCGGCTGGCCCGCGGCATGACGTGGTCGAAGAGCGTCTGGACCATGCCCGCCAGCTCGGGCTGGGTCCGGCAGGCCGCGCCAAAGTGATCGAGCTCGGCGCGGCGGGCCGGCGCGAGCGCCTGCGGCTCGCGCCGCAGGAGGCCTGGCACCATTAAGACGTAGTAGCCGGGCGGCATGAGCGCGGCGCCGTCAGCCAGCCAAGCCGCCCACGTCCCGCGGGTGTTGATGGCGAAGTCATACACCACGGGCTCCATGGCGAAGGGCAGGGCGTTCTCGAGCTGGCGCTTGCTTTCCAGCAGGATCGTCTGCAGCTGGTCCTTGGCCGCGTCACGCTGTTCGGGCGCGAGGATGAAGCCCATGCCGCCGCCGGAGGCGCCGCCCAGCATCCAGAAGCCCCAGAAGTGTTCGCCGAAGGCGGCTTGCGCCCGCGTGATCAGCGTCTCGGTATACAGGTTGGTGGCCCGCGGGATGATGGTCTGGATGGGGCCAAAGAAGTTGCGCGTGGTGGCCGCCCCGATGCCGCGGATGTCGCCGGTGCGCAGGCCGGCGATGATCTCATCCAGGATTTGGCCGGCCTGCTGCCGGGCCGCCCATTCCGCCGCGGACCGAAGCAGATACTTCTCGGTCACTTGCTCCAGGATTGGCCCGACGTTCTGGGCCATGCCGCCATGCACCAGGATCAGGCTGTCCTGGATCTGCTGGCGCGTCTGCGGTGAGATTTCAGCCGGGGTGAAGATATGGTGCGCCGGCAGCAGCCGGCCCCGGCTGACGCCATATTCCGGATCCTCCGGGCCGGCCGGCATGCCCGTGATCAGCTTCATATCCGGCCAGACCCCGCCGGAGTCTTGCCAGCCGCCGCCGGAGCCGGCCAGCCACTCCCCCAGGATGGCGCGGGCCGCCACCAGCCGGCGTTCCGGCTCGGCCAGCGGCCCGGTCAGCGCCGCCGCCTGGCCCGTGGCCCGCATGCCGACGGCGATCAGGCAGGCCAATAGATTGGTGGAGACCGCCAGCCGGGAGCCCTTGGGAATGCCGTTGACGTGGCTCACGAGTTCCAGGCCGAGCCCCGGCCCGACCAGGCGCGTCAGCAGGCCCCCGGGGCCGGCGAGCTGCTCACCGGACCCTTCCAGACCGGGCGGGACGATCCCGGCGGCGATGAGGGCGGCCTTCAGCAGGCCGAGGTAATCGCGGGCGTAGTCAAAGACTTCGGCCAGCGTCGTGATCTCGGCGGTGGTGTTGAGATCCACGCTGACCAGCCGCAGGATGGGTTCATCGATCACGCGCAGATAGGCTTCCACCGGCGGGCGGGGATGCGCGTCGCGGCCGCGCACCGCCAGATCAATCGAGACATTCAAGACGCGCGCGCCTTCCGGGTAGTCCATGCCCAGGAAGAAGATATCGCTCCACGCGCTGTGCGAGAGGTCCATCCGCACGGGCGTGGCCTCGCGCAGGATGGGGTACAAGCCCTGCGGGGAGCGCTGGAGGAGCTCCGGCCGGAGGCGCAGCGGCTGATCCAGCGGGTGCCCAATCCGGAACATCCACTGATTGCCGCGCACGGAGCGCACGCTGCGCCGCACCTGGTCCGCCAGGGTCTGGAAGCCTAGGTGATGGTAGGCTTCCGCCAGGGCGCTGGACAGGGCCTCGCTGGGGCCGGCCGCCGTCTGCGCGGCCAGAAACAGCTGCAGGGCCTCCTCAAAGCGGCGCTGGAGCAAGTGGGTGTAGCCGGCGTAGGGGATCCGCCCGGCCCGCGGCGCGGCCGCCAGCTTGGCGGGCAGGTGAAAACGGTGGATGGCATACAGGAAAAACAGGGCGCGCACCTGCTCATACAGGTTGGCGCTCTGCCGCCGGAAGATCTCCAGCGCCGCGCATTCCTCCAGCAGCTCGGCCAGGGAAGCGGTGCGGCAGTAATCGTCCAGCGCGCGGTGGCGGATCTCGGGCTCCGGCGCGGTGATGAGGTGGACCAGCCGCCGCGTCATGCCGGCCTCCGGGGCAGGGTCAGCTCGCGCTGCGCCAGGAGTTCCAGCAGCCGGGCCAGCACCTCGGCCCGCTCGGCGCCGCTTAGGGCCAGCGCCAGCTGGGCGGTTAACAGCCCGTACTTTTCGCCCAGATCATAGCGGCGCGCCGGCTCTTCGTACGCCAGGTACTTCTCCTGCGTCGCCAGCTGCGCCAGGGCCGCCGAGAGGCTGGCGCCCGCCTCCGGCGCCGCGGCCAGCTGCTGGCCCAGGATGTCCATCACCGTCGGGGTCAGGACATGCATGCCAAAGAAACTCAAGTAGTGGCCGGCGCGCAGGCCGGGCACCAGCAGGCGGGCCTCGGCTTCGGTGGGGGTCGGTTTTTCCGCCACCGTCTCCACCTGATAGAGGTCCGTGCGGCCGGCCACGCGCCGGCCGCCCACCACGCCATAGTACGGCAGCCAGCTTTCGCGGGTGGCCTGCACGGCCGACACCGCGCAGGCTTCCGTCTGGGCGACTTCCACCAACTGCCGCGCGCAGCCCAGGCCGGACGCGCTGACGTAGAGATGGTCGCCGACGAGATGCAGGAACGGCTCGGCGAGGGTGAAAGCGCGGGCGCAGTAGAGCGCGTGGCCGTAGCCGCGCGGCTCCGCTTGCGGGATCAGCTGCACGCGCACGGTCGGGGCGTGGATGGTCTGCTGAAAGCGCGCCTCGTCGCCGGGCGCGATGACCACGGCGACCGCTTCGGCGCCGGCGCTGACCACTTCATGAATCAGAATGTCCAGCACGGATTTTTCGACGCCGTCGCGGTCGATCAGCGTCTGATGGGGGAGGCTGCGCTGGTTGCGGCCGGCCGCCGTGATGACGGCTTTTTTTACAAGCATAGGGTGGCCTCGTAAACGTTTGAGCCAAAAGCGGGTTGGGAGCGGAGCAATGCCGCTGGCGTAGAAAGGTAGCTTACCACGGCCGCGCGAGTTTGCGGCGGCAGGCGCCGGCTGTGTCTGGGCGGGTGTATGATCACCGGGGCCGGCTTAAATTTGATCAGGCTCGGGCGTTCCAGTGCTGGAAGGCGAGGCAGGACTGTGTTCGACGGTCGGGATGAATACCTCAGCATCTACCTGGCAATTCCATTTTGAGAAGAGTTCGCATTCTGGTGTAACGCGACTTCACCGGGCGCCAGCGGCCCCAGCATCTGAGGCCTCCATTCTGGCGGTCTATCGACGGTTATTCGGTTCGGATCACTGAACGCTGAAATACATGGAACCCCGTTCAGAGGCCGCCGGCCGGCAGCCTTTTTTTTCTTTCAGGCGAGCCGATTCCCGACCACCGCATGACCGAATTTACTAGACCAAAGCGGACATTCGCCTATTGGGTGGCGGCGCGGATGGCTGGCGAGCGCTGCGACGAGTTATCC
>JAGOBN010000447.1 GCA_017999235.1 Anaerolineales bacterium
GTTCGCCTTCGGCCCACACCGCCAGCCCCGCCTCCTGGCCGGCGTCCACGTCGGCCGGCAGCCACACCGCATGCAATATAGTCGTCATAGCGAACGAAGATTGTAACACGCTCGCGGCCCGCAAACCGCCGATAAAACTCGGACCGCCAGCGGCGTTGAACGCTATGCTAGAATGCCGGCCAACCACCGCCCCCACCCTTCCGCCCGCCCCTCGTTTGGGTGATGCCGGCCGGCCCCGGCTCCCCTCAAGAGGCCGGCCGCGCCCCAAGGAGCTTATGCTCGCCCTCACCGGTCACTCGCTCAGCCTCGAAGACGTCGTCGCCGTCGCCCGCCACGGCCGCCTGGTGGCCCCGTATGGCCCGGAGGCGCTGGCCCGCATCCGCGCCAGCCAGGCCTGGGTGCACCGCGCCGTGTACGCCGAAGACCGGCTGATCTACGGCGTCAACACGGGCTTCGGGTCGCTGGCCCAGGCCCGCATCGCGCCCGCGCAGACCCGCCAGCTCTCGCGCAACCTGATCCTGAACTGCCTGGTCGGCGTCGGCGCGCCCCTGCCGGTGGAGGTAGTGCGCGCGATGCTGGTAATCCGCGCCAATCTGTTCGCGCAGGGCCATTCCGGCGTGCGCCCGGAGGTGGCCGGCCTGCTGATCGAGATGCTCAACCGCGGCGTCACGCCCTGGGTGCCGGGCAAAGGCTCGCTGGGCGCCAGCGGCGACCTGGCGCCCCTGGCCCACATCGCCACGGTGCTGACGCGCGACGACACGGCGGACGGCGGGTACAGCGGCCAGGCCTATTTCCAGGGCGAGCTGCTCGGCGGCGCGGAGGCCAAGCGCCGCGCCGGCCTGGAGCGGATTGTGCCGGAAGCCAAAGAGGGGCTGGCGCTGACCAACGGCACCACCTTCATGGCGGCCGCCGGCGCGCTGGCGGTGTATGACGCCGAGCGGCTGGTGCGCCACGCCGAGCTGGCCGCCGCGCTCTCCTTTGAGGCGCTGGCCGCGCTGAGCGAAGCCCTGCACCCCGCCCTGCACGCGGCCAATCGCCAGCCGGGCCAGCAGGCCGCCGCCGCCAATCTGCGGACCCTGCTGGCCGGCAGCCAACTGATCGACTCCGACCCGGCCCGCGTGCAGGACGCTTACAGCCTGCGCTGCACGCCGCAGGTGCTAGGGCCGGCCCGCGACGCGCTGGCCTTCCTGCGCGCGCGCTTCAGCGACGCCCTCAACGCCGCCTCCGACAACCCCCTGATTTTTGCCGCTGGGCCGGAGGCGCCGTTCAAGATTTCGGGCGGCAACTTCCACGGCCAAGGCCCCAGCCTGTGGCTGGATTTCCTGGGCATCACCCTGGCCGGCGTCGCCAATCTCGCCGAGCGCCGCGTCTTCCGTCTGGTGACGCCCGAACTGAGCAACGGCCTGCCGCCCATGCTGGTGCGCTCCAGCGGCCTGGACACCGGGCTGATGATGCCGCAGTACACGGCCGCGGCCCTGGTCTCCGATAACAAAACCCTGGCCCACCCGGACAGCGTCGACTCGATCCCGTCCAGCGCCAATCAGGAAGACCACGTGAGCATGGGCGCCAACGCCGCCCGCCACGCGCTGGAGATCGTGGACAATGTCCGCCACGTCCTGGCGATTGAATTGTTCACCGCCGCCCAGGCCGTGGATTGCCGGCCGGAGGGGCCGGCGCGCCTGGGCCGGGGCACGCGGCCGGTGTATGACCACGTCCGCCAGCGCGTGCGCTTCCTGGAACATGACCGGGAGATGACGCCCGATATCGAAGCCCTGGCGGAGTTGATCCGGTCCGAGGCGCTGCTGAACGCCACGCAGGACCTGGGGCTGCAGTGAGCGCCCTGGCCGCCGACCTCCCCCGCCCCGGCGCTGACCTGCTCATCGTCAACGCCGGCGAGATCATCACCGGAGTCGCCGCCCCGGATAACCCGCTCGGCCGGCAGACCGGCGCGGCGCTGGCCGCGGCCGGCGGCGTGATCCTGGCCGTGGCGCCCGAAGCGGAATTGCGCCGGCGGTTTGAGTGCGCGTCAGCGCGCGTGCTGGACGCCGCCGGCCGGCTGGTGGCGCCCGGTTTTGTGGACAGCCACACCCACCTGGTTTTTGGCGGCTCGCGCGTGCGCGAGTACACGGCCAAGTTCACGCGCACGCCGGCCGAGGTGCGGGCGCTGGGCCTGCCCACCGGCATCCAGGCCAGCCTGACCATGACGCGCGCGGCCAGTGAGGCGGAACTCCTGGCCGGCGCCGCGCAGCGTCTGGGCGAAATGCTGGCGCACGGCACCACCACGGCCGAGAGCAAAAGCGGCTATGGCCTCAACGTCCCGGATGAACTCAAAATGCTGCGCGTCAACCAGCGCCTGCGCGCCGTCCAGCCGGTGGATCTCGTCAGCACTTTTTTGGGCGCGCATGATTTTCCGCCGGAGCTGGAACCCGAGCGCTACGTGGACGTGGTCGTCCACGAGCTGCTGCCGCGGGTGGCGGCCGAGGGGCTGGCCGAGTTCTGCGACGTGTACTGCGACGCGGGCTATTACACGCTGGACCAGATGCGGCGCGTGCTGGAGGCCGGCCGCGCCGCCGGCCTAAAACTCAAGGCGCACGTCGACCAGTATGCGGCGCTGGGCGGCGCGGAACTGGCCGCCGACCTGGGCGTGGTCTCCGCCGACCACTTGAACTACACCGAGCGCCCCGCCATGCGCCGGCTGGCGGCGGCCGGCGTGGTCGGGGTGCTTATGCCGGTGATTGATTGGGCCGTGCGGCACCCGCGCCCCTTCGACGCGCGCGCCATGCTGGACGCAGGGCTGACCGTGGCGCTGGCCACCGACTTGTGTCCGGGCGGCTGGGTGGAATCTATGTTCATCGTGCTGCAGCTGGCGGGCCGACTGCACGCCTTCACACCGGAGGAGGCCTTCCGGGCCGCCACTGCCGGCGGCGCGCGCGCGCTGGGCCTCACCGACCGCGGCACCCTGGCGGCCGGCCAACTGGCGGACCTGCAGCTCTGGGAGGCGCCGACATTCGAGGACATCTTCTACCGGATCGGCTACAACCCCGTCCGGACCGTGCTCAAACGCGGCCAGATTGTGTTTTCCCGTTGACCCGCACCTAATCCCCAACACCTCTCACCCTTAGAGGAGTCCCTATGTCCCGCCTCATCCGCGCGCCGCACGGCACGCACTTATCCTGCAAGGGCTGGCTGCAAGAAGCCGTTTATCGGATGATCCAGAACAATCTCGATCCGGACGTGGCCGAACGGCCCGATGACCTGGTGGTCTATGGCGGGCGCGGCCAGGCGGCGCGCAGTTGGGAAGCCTTTGACGCCATCCTGGCCACCCTGCGTGAGCTGGAAAACGACGAGACCCTGCTGGTCCAATCCGGCAAGCCGGTGGTGGTCTTCAAATCCCATCCGGACGCGCCGCGCGTGCTGATCGCCAACTCTAACCTGGTGCCGCACTGGGCCACCCAGGCGCACTTTGACGACCTGGCCGCCCAGGGCTTGATCATGTACGGCCAGATGACGGCGGGCTCGTGGATTTATATCGGCACGCAGGGCATCCTGCAGGGCACGTATGAGACGCTGGGCGCGCTGGCCCGCCAGCGCGGCTGGGCCGCGGGCCTCAAGGGCAAACTGGTGCTGACCGCCGGCCTGGGCGGCATGGGCGGCGCGCAGCCGCTGGCGGTAACCATGAATGAGGGCGTGGCGCTGGTGGTGGAAGTGGACCCGTGGCGGGCGCAGCGCCGCCTGGAGACCGGCTACATCGATGTGGTGGTGGATACCCTGGAAGAAGCCATGACGCTGGTGGACGAGGCCAAGGCTGCCGGCCGGCCGCTGTCGGTCGGCTTGATCGGCAACGCCGCCGATGTCCTGCCGGAGCTGGTGGTGCGCGGCGTGACGCCGGATGTGGTCACGGACCAGACCTCGGCCCACGACCTGCTGTTCTACGTGCCGCACGGCCTGACCCTGGCGGAAGCGGACGCGCTGCGGACGGCTGACCCGGCCGAGTATGGACGCCGCAGCCAGGCCTCCATGGCGCGCCATGTCCAGGCCATGCTGGATCTGCAGAAGCGCGGCGCCGAGGTCTTTGACTACGGCAACAACCTGCGCCAGCGCGCCTTTGATTACGGCGTCAAAGACGCCTTTGATTACCCCGGCTTCGTGCCGGCCTACATCCGCCCGCTGTTCTGCGAAGGCAAGGGGCCGTTCCGGTGGGTGGCGCTCTCCGGTGATCCGGAGGATATCTACCGCACCGATGAAGCCATCCTGGAGCTCTTCCCCGAGGACGCCCACCTGCGCCGCTGGCTGACGATGGCGCGCGAGAAGATCCACTTCCAGGGCCTGCCGGCCCGTATCTGCTGGCTGGGCTATGGCGAACGCGCCCGGGCCGGCCTGAAGTTCAACGAAA
>JAGOBN010000446.1 GCA_017999235.1 Anaerolineales bacterium
GATCGGTGTAGATGACGCCCAGCCCCTGGCAGGTCTCGCACGCGCCCTTGGAGTTGAAGCTGAACAAAGACGCGCTGACCTTGTTGGCGGCGGCAAAGGCCTTGCGCAGATCATCCAAGATGCCGGTGTAGGTGGCCGGGTTGGAGCGGGTGGAGACGCCCACCGCCGATTGGTCGATGACCACGGCTTCGGGATGCTGGCGCAGAAAGACCTGGTTGATGAGCGAGCTTTTGCCCGAGCCGGCCACCCCGGTCACCACCGTCAGCACCCCTTGGGGGATATCGACGCTGACGTTTTGCAGGTTGTTAATGGTGGCCCGGACGATGGGCAGCTGGCCGCGGGCCGGGCGGAAGTGATCTTTTAGCGGCGGGGAGACCTGCAGGTGCCGGCCGGTCAGGGTGTCGGCGCGCCGCAGATCCGCCACGCTGCCCTGAAAGACAATCTCGCCGCCGGCGCGGCCGGCCCGCGGCCCGACATCCACCACATGATCGGCGGCCTGGATGACATCCGGGTCGTGCTCGACCACAATCACCGTGTTGCCCTTGTCGCGCAGTTTCCGCAGCAGCTCATTCAGGCGGTGGACATCGCGCGGGTGCAGACCCACGCTGGGCTCGTCAAAAATGTACATCACATCCGTCAGGCTGCTGCCGAGGTGTTTGACGATCTTGACGCGCTGCGATTCGCCGCCGGACAGGGTATCGGTGGGCCGATCCAGGCTGAGGTAGTCCAGGCCGATCTCCACCAAGTGTCCCAGGCGCTGGCGCAGGGTTTCGATCAGCGGCGCCGCGGCCGGGTCGGTGATCTCCTGGACCAGGCTGAGCAGCGCGCCCACCTCCAGCCCCGCCAATTCCGCAATATTGCGCCCATTGATGCGGCAGCTGAGCGCGGCTGGGCTCAGCCGCGCGCCATGGCACAGCGGGCAGGGGCCGAGCGTCAGATAAGGTGCCACCAACTTCTGGGTGCGCGGGGACAGGGTTTTGATATCCCGCGTGATGTACTTGCGCGTGAACTTGGCGATGACGCCTTCAAAGGTTAGGTTAAAGGGCTTGCCGGCGATCGTGGTGGCGATCTTGTACGGGCGGCCGTACAGCAGGCGGTCCAGCTCATCCGGGGAATAATCGGCCAGCGGCTTGTCGTTGTCGAACAGCCCGGATTGGGTGCACAGGGTCCAATCCCAGCTGGTGACGTTGTAATCCGGAAAGCGGATCGCGCCAGTGTTGAGGGATTTGGAGCGGTCCAGGAACAAGTCCAGGTCCACGCCGATCTTGCGGCCCAGACCGTTGCACTCCGGACACATGCCCTGCGGGTCATTGAAGCTGAAGACGTTGGAGTAGCCGACGAAGGGCCGGCCGACGCGCGAGTACAGCAGCCGCAGCACGGAGTAAATGTCGGTGACGGTGCCGACCGTGGAATGCGACCCGCCGCCGAGCCGCTTTTGGTCCACCACGATCGCCATGCTCAAATTCTCCAGGGCGTCGGCCTCGGGCTGGGCATAGCGCGGCAGAAAGTTGCGGACAAACAGGCTGAAATTCTCGTAGAGCAGGCGCTGGGCTTCGGCCGCCAGGGTATCGAACACAATCGACGATTTGCCCGAGCCGGAGACGCCGGTGAAGATCGTGATCTGGCGTTTGGGGATGCGCAGCGACACATTTTTGAGGTTGTTCTCGCGGGCGCCGCGAATCTCGATGTACTCCTGGGTCATGGGGTCCTCCGGCGCGGCGGGCGGGCCGCGGCCGCGAACGCCAGCCCCCGGGCGTGGAGCGCGGCGCGCAGCACCGCCAGCGCCTTCGGCCCGACGCCGTGCAGGCGCAGCAAATCGGCTTCCGTGGCCTGGGTCAACTGTTCCAGGCGCACATAGCCGGCCGCCGCCAGCGCCCGGCGCGCGGGTTGGCCCGCGGCCCGAGGCAGATCGCTTTCCGGATGAGAGTCAGTGGCCAAGCGCGTTTCTCCTCGTAGGTGTTAAAACCGGCGGGCCGGCCCCGGCGCATTATCCCCGATCTAGGCCGGCGGGGGGCAACTGGCCTCACGCGGAATACGCCTCCACCAGCCCCGGTTCCGCCACTTCATAAGTCCGCGACAAGACGCGGTACGCATACGACCGCATGGCCAGCAGGGTGATGATCAGGCCGATGACGCCGGCCAGGGTAAACAAGAGCGCCAGACCGCGATCGGCGCCGGCGCCAAACCAGGGGCCGAGCAGGTCCACGCCGGCGCCGGTGGTCATGAACGGAATAAAGACCCACTGCGCGATGGGGCCGATCAAAAAGGCCGTGACCGGCGAGGCCGCCTGCTCGACGCTTTGGGCGAAGCCGAAGACGCGCCCCTGCCGCTCGGGCGGCACCACTTTCTGCAGGATGGTCTGCTCGGCGGCCTCCACGGCCGGGATGAGGCACAGCCAGATAAACATGCCCACCGCCAGCAGTTCAATCGAGGCCCGCAGGGTGAACACACAGCAGATCGCCCACATGGCCAGGTTGCACAGGAAGAGCGTCCGCAGCGGATTCTTGCCCAGGCCCTTCCGGGCGACGACCATACCGCCGACGATAAACCCCAGGCTCAGGATCCCCCACAAGAACCCCCAGACCTGCACCGACACGAGCAGCAGCCCGTAGGCGTCCATGAGCGACATGAAAACGCCGCCCAGGAAATTATTGAACGTGTGGAAGAAAATCAGCCCGAACAGCCCCGGCACCACTTGAATGGCCCGGATCGTTCCGGGGAGGTCGAGGCCGGCCGCCTCCGCGGCGGGTTCGGGGCGCGGGCCGGCCGGGGCCTTGGGCAGCGGGATGGCCCCCACATGCAGGCCGACCAGCAGGGTCAGCCCCAGGGCGATGACCAACATCCAGAACACGCCGAGAAAGCCGACGGCCAGGCCGCTGAAGATGGAGGCGGCCAGAAACGCCACCCCGTTGGAGGCCCCGACCAGCCCATTGGCCCTATCCCGCTGGTCCTCGGGGATCAAGAGCGTCACCAGCGTCGCCAAGGCGATTCCGCGCAAATTGCCGGCCAGCGCGCCGGCCAGCGCCAGCACGATGAAGGCCCACAGCGGACCGCTGGCGGGATCCCGAAACATGGCCGGCGGCGTGGAGACAAACACGAGCGCGGCCAGCCCATACAGGCCAAACGAGAAGGCGCTGGAGAGCAGCATGACCGTCTTCTTCGGATACCGGTCCACCAGCGACCCAAGGAAAAACCCGGACCCGGCCACCGTCAGGGTGTACACCCCCGCCATCACCGAGGTGGCAATCACCGACTGCGTCTCAAGGTAGACCCAGAACGTGACTGAAAACCACACAAACGTATTGACGAGCGACGCGATGATGGTGTTGACCAAGGCCGCGTAGAAGATTTTCATGGGTTGGGTTGTCCTATGCCAGGATGGGTGTCAGTTATAGCGCACGGCTCGGTCTTTCAGAACATATATTCTGTTTATTATGCGAGATTTGGAATACAAAGTCAACTGCTTTGATCTTCATTTTATGATCGCATGAAGTGCCGGCCAGGTGAAGGCCGTCAGCCGGAGGTGTTTCTGTGCGAGGTGAGAAGGCCGAGGCGGTATCGAGGTTTGATTATCCGGAGGGTGTCGCCGGCTATGAGGAGGCCGGCGTCTGGCGAATAGCGGCCAGCGCGGCCCCCATCACCGCCCCGCCAGCCAGCGCCGCGCCGAGATTGCCCAGGATCATGACCGTCAGCATGGTGTAGCGCGCCGCCGCGTTGGGTCCGCCGACCACCCAGCCGCACGCCTCCATCACCAGGTTGACGCCGAGGAAGGCCAGGGCCGCCGCGCCGCCGACGCGCCAGAGCAGCGCCCAGGCCAGCGGGCGGCGCCCCAGCTCGAGGCCGGCCGCCCACGCGCTGACGCCCGCAATCAGGAAAGCCGCGGGGACAAACAAGAGCGTGAAGAGGCGGTGGACCGGCAGCCACGCGCCGAGTTGTTCGAGGACATACGGCTCGATGGCGCTCAGGCCAATGCCCAGCGTCAAGGTGATGGGCGCAAACCCCACCATCCCGGCGAGGGCCAGACGCCGGCCGTCACGCCGGCCGGCTAACCGCCCCATCAGCACCCCCCATGCCGCGCTGCCGCCCAGAAAACCGGCGAACGCCGGCAGGGCCGCCAGAGAAATATGCACGGCGCTGGGCGAGACAATACTGTGGCCGGGCAAGGCCTCGAACACAGAGAAGCCAATGGCCGAACCCAGCAACAGCCCGCCGAAAAGCGTGAGGACGGTCAGCAGCGCGCCCTGGATCATCGTCTTGATCAGCATTTGGCCTCCCGCCCGACTGAAGCGCCGGCTTCTAGAACGGCTTGAAGATCATCAGCCACAGGATCACGGCCAGCCCGCCCAGGCCGATGGCGGTGAGCCGCCAGGGATTCCCTTGCGCCAGCCGGGCC
>JAGOBN010000448.1 GCA_017999235.1 Anaerolineales bacterium
GCCCGATGGTATAATCACGGGGTTTCCGGCTGCGCGCGGTTGGCCGTGACGCGCCTTAACCTGTCCGTTCTTTCCCACACCTGACTATGCCTTCCATTTTTCCCTTCACTGCGATTGTTGGCCAGGAGCGCATGAAGCGCGCCCTGGTGTTGAACGCCATTGACCCGCGCATCGGCGGGGTGCTCATCCGCGGCGAGCGCGGCACGGCTAAATCCACCGCGGCCCGCGCCCTGTCCGCGCTGCTGCCGGAGATCGAAGCCTTTGCCGAATCGCCCTTCAATGACGATCCGCACTCCCCGGTGACCTGGTCGGATTGGGCCAAGGACCGCCACGCGGCCGGCGAAGAAATGAAGATCATCCGCCACCGCATCCCGTTCGTGGATCTGCCGGTCAGCGCCACCGAGGACCGCGTGGTCGGCACGCTGGATATCGAGGCCGCCATCAAGAAAGGCGAGAAGCACTTTGAGCCCGGCGTCCTGGCGGCCGCCAACCGCGGCCTGCTGTACATCGACGAAGTCAACCTGCTGGACGACCACGTGGTGGACCTGCTGTTGGATTCGGCGGCGATGGGCGTCAACGTGGTGGAGCGGGAGGGGATCTCGTTCTCGCACCCGGCGCGCTTTATCCTGGTCGGCACCATGAACCCCGAAGAAGGCGAGCTGCGTCCGCAGCTGCTGGACCGCTTTGCGCTGTCGGTGGAGATCCACGGCTTGAGCGCGCCGGCCGAGCGCATGGCGGTGATGGAACGCAATCTGGAGAATGACGCCGACGCCGAGGCGTTCTATCAGAAGTGGCTGCCCAAAGAGCGTGAGCTGAGCGAGGAAATCGTCCAGGCCCGGACGATGGTGGCGCACGTCGCGTACACGCGCCAGGATCTGTTCACCATCGCCGCGCTGACTTCCTCCTTGCGCGTGGACGGCCACCGCGCCGACCTGGTGATCCTCAAGGCGGCCCGCGCCCATGCCGCGCTCCAGCGGCGCGCCCGCATCGCCGAGACCGATATCGCCGTGGCCGCCGAACTGGCCCTGCCACACCGGGTGAAGAAGGGGCCGTTCCAGCAGGCCGAGGTCAACCTGGCCAACCTGCAGGACCGCATCGAACAGCTCAGCGGCGAATGGGACAGCGACGGCGAGACTCAGCCGCGCACCGGCGAGGAATCCGCCGCGGAAAAAAAAAGCAAACCGTAAACTCGGAAGGCACGGAGCAGTCGGCGCCGGAACAGCCGCCGACTGAGCCGCAGCTCCAGCCGCAGACCTCGCCGTTTGACCGCGACACCCCGTGGTGGGAAGGCGGCCAAAAGGTGCAGGCCGGCCAGGAATTCCAGACCCGCAAGCTGGATACCCCGCTCGATAAACTGACCCGCAAGCAGGGCGGCCGCCGCTCGCGCACCCGCACGGAGCGCAAGCGCGGCCGCTATATTCAATCCCAGCCCGCCCACGGCAACACCACCGATGTGGCCTTCGACGCCACCCTGCGCGCGGCCGCGCCGCTGCAATTGGCCCGCGCTGATGAGCGCGCGGAACGCCAGGTGGCGTTTTCAATTGAGATGGGCGACCTGCAGAAGAAGGTGCGCGTCAAGCGGGCCGCCAACCTGATCTTATTCGTGGTGGATGCCTCCTGGTCCATGGCGGTGGCCGAACGCATGCAGGCCACCAAGGGCGCCATCGTCTCGCTCCTCACCGACGCCTATCAACGCCGCGACCGCGTGGGCCTGATTGTCTTCCAGAAGAATAAGGCCAGCATGATCCTGCCGCCCACCAACTCGGTCCAGCTGGCCCAGCGCGCCCTGGCCGATATCCCGGTCGGCGGCAAGACCCCGCTCTCCGCCGGTCTGATGCTGGCCTATGAAACGATCATGCAGGAGAAGCGCAGCCACCCGGACGTGATGCCGCTGATGATCCTGCTCACGGATGGCGCCGGCAATGTCTCGGTCACCAGCTTGCCGCCGCAGGAAGAAGGCCACCGCCTGGCCGAACAATTCAAGGAACAGCACATCCGCAGCGTCGTCATCAATATGGAACACGCCGCGTTTGATCAGGGGCTGGCCCGCAAGCTGGCCGATCATCTCGGGTGTGAATGCTATACCCTGCACGAGCTGAAGGCCGAAAGCCTGTACTATGCGGTGAAGGAAGAGCTTAAAGGATAAGCGCCGGGGGAGACCGTTATGCCAGGCATTCGCATCGTCACCGACACTACGGCCAGTCTGCCGGCCGGCTTCGCGGCCGCGCATGGCGTGGTCGTCGTGCCGCAGGTGGTGAGCTTTGGCGCGCAGAGTTTTCAAGAGGATATCGAGCTCTCCGCCGCGGCGTTGATTGAGCGCCTGACGCGCACGCCCGAGCCGCCGCACACCGCCGCGCCGGAGCCGGGCTGGTTCGTGGACGCGTACCGCCGGCAGCTGGCCGGCGCGGAGACCGTCCTCTCCCTGCACCCGTCCAGCGAAATCAGCGGCACGGTGCGGTCCGCGTTGACGGCCAAGGCTTCGGATTTCCCGGACGCCGATATCCGCGTGCTGGACACGCGCACCGTGGCCGGCAACTTAGGCGCCCTGGTGCAATCCGCCGTGGCGGAGGCGGAGGCCGGCCAGACCGCCGGCGAGATCATGGCCCGCCTGCAGGCGCTCATCCCCCGCGCGCGCACCTTCTTCCTGGTGCCGACCTTGGAGTACTTGCGGCGCGGCGGCCGGATTGGCGGGGCGCAGGCTTTGCTGGGCGGCGTCCTGCAGATCAAGCCGCTGCTGGAGCTGCGCGCCGGCCGGGTGGAGGCGCTGGAACGCGTCCGCACCCACCACCGGGCCCTAGCCCGGCTGCAGGAACTGGTGGTGGCGCGCTGCCCGCGCACGCCGGAAGCGCGGCTGTCGGTTCTGCATGCCGGCGTCGAAGCGGAAGCGGCGGCGCTGGCCGCCGCGCTGCAAGCGGCGCTCGGAACGGCGGAGATCCCCCTCTACCCCGTGGGCGCAGCCATCACCGTCCACGCCGGCCCCGGCACCTTGGGCGTCGCTTTCTTTGAGTAACCGGGAACCCTGGCATGCTGACCGTTGAATTGGTGGATACCGCGGTTAAGTCCCACGTGCGCCGCTTCGTGCAGCTGCCGTTTCGGCTGTACGCGCGGGACCCGCTGTGGGTGCCGCCGCTGCTGATGGACGTGGAATTGCCGCTCAACCGCGCCAAACACCCGTACTACGAGCACTCCGCCGCCGATTTCTTTCTGGCGGTGCGGGACGGGCGGGATGTGGGCCGGCTGGCGGTGCTGGAGTATCGGCCCTATAACGCACAGCATGCCGTCCGCCGCGCCCAGTTCTACTATTTCGACTGTGAGGAGGACGCGGAGGCCGCCGGCGCGCTCTTCCAGCGGGCGGCCGAATGGGCGCGGGCGCGCGGCCTGGATACGCTGATCGGCCCCAAAGGCTTTGGCCCGCTGGACGGCTACGGCCTGCTGGTGGAGGGCTTTGAGCACCGGCCGGCCATGACCATGATGAACTACAACTTCCCCTACTACCCGCGCCTGCTGGAAGGGCTGGGGTTTGTGAAGGAAGTGGATTTTGTCTCGTGCTACGCCCCAGCCCGGGATTTTCGCATGCCCGAGCGGCTGCGGCCGATTGCGGAGCGGGCGGCCAGACGCGCCGGCCTGCGGGTGCTGCAATTCAAGTCCAAACGGGAGTTGACCGATTGGGCGCCGCGTATCGGCGCCGCCTACAACCAGGCCTTTGTCAACAACTGGGAATACGCGCCGTTGACCGAGCGCGAGATCAAGCTGGTGCTGGACAACTTGCTGGTGATCGCCGATCCGCGGCTGATCAAGATCATGATCCACGCCGACGCGGTGGTCGGCTTCTTGTTTGGTTTTGCCGATGTGTCGGCGGCCCTGCAGCGCGCCCGCGGCCGGCTGCTGCCGTTCGGCCTGGTGGACCTGATGCTGGAAGTGCGCCGCACCAAATGGATCGCCATCAACGGCGCCGGCATTTTGCCGGCCTTCCAGGGCCAGGGCGGCAATGCGCTGCTGTATATTGAAATGGAAAAGACGCTGCGCGCCATGTCCTTCGAGCATGCGGATTTCACCCAGGTGGCCGAGACGGCGGTGCAGATGCGCCGCGACCTGGAGAACTTGGGCGGCCGGCCGTACAAGAACCACCGCGTCTTCCTCAAAACCCTGTAGCGCTGGCCGCCGCGCCTCTCCCCAACGGTCGGGGCCGTTGGGGGGAGCTTCGCGCCCAGGCGGTCCTGCGCGGCTCAGGGATGATTGGGTATGGTGAAAAGCAACCGCCCAGGAGTTGGCCTGGGCGGTTGTTGTTCTTGCGGGGCGTGGTCGCCGATTTAGTACAGGAACATCGGCTTGCCGAGCATATCGCGCACCTTGGGCCGATAGGCCTGCGCGTCGTACAGCGCGGTCACATCC
>JAGOBN010000449.1 GCA_017999235.1 Anaerolineales bacterium
CTTGAGCACGCTGGTGTAGCGATGGGAGGTATGAAAGCCGGCTTGGTCATCGCCCGTCCAGATGACGGCGTCGCCGTACAGCCGGCGGTTGGGGAAGGCGGCCAACGAGTGCAGGGTCGATTCCACAATCGCCTCACGGCCGTAGGTCAGCCCGGAGGTGGTCCAGATGGACACGTTGTGGGCATAGTGGGTGTAGATCAGGCCGATGCCGCCCTCTTCCCAGATCTTGTGGGTGCAGCGGATGATGTAGTCCACGATATCGGTGTAGTCCGCGTCAAAGCCCTGCAGGCTCTGCGTGCGCGGCCGATCCGGCGCCAGCAATTTGCTGTAGTCGGCTTTGGGATCGGAGGGGGCCAGGGCGGCGGCGTCAGGGTTGGGCATGGGTGCGGGTCTCCGGGATGGCCGGGCCGGGAACGCGCCCCATCCGGCGCGCTCCCGTCCGGTGCAAGGTCAGGTTCGATGGCGGGCGCGCGGTCATTTGACGGCCCCCATGGTCAGGCCCTCGATGAAGTATTTGCGGATGGAAAACGACATGACGAACATCGGGATCATGACCAGCATGCCGATGGCCGCGATCTGTTCCCAGGCAATGCCCTGGAGGCCGATCGTGCGGGTCAGCGCGATCGGCAGGGTCACGGTGCGCTGGCCGGCCAACATTAAGGCGAAGGTGAATTCGTTCCAGCACAGGATGAACGAAAACACCAGCGACGTGATGATGCCGGGCAGCACGAGCGGGAAGGTCACATACGCCAGGACCTGGTATTCATTGCAGCCATCCACCACCGCGGCCTCCTCGATCTCGACCGGCAGGGAGTCGATAAAGCCGCGCATCATCCAGATCGAGTACGGCATGGCCAGCGACAGATAGACCACCACCAGGGCCCACGGGGTGTCGTAGATCCCGGTGTTGCGGAAAAGGTTGTAGAACGGGATCGCCACCATCAGCGCGGGGATGAATTGCGTCGTCAGCACCGCCACCAGCAGGGCTTGACTGCCGCGAAAGTCGTAGCGGGCGAAAACATAGGCGGCCGCCACCGAGAAGGGGATGGCCACCGACACCGTCATGCTCGCGATAAACAGGCTGGCGAAGAATTCCGGCACGACACTGAATTCGCCGACCAGGATGGTGCGGAAATTATCCAGGGTCAGCGGGCTCAAGTAACGATCCGAGTAGACATCCACCCCGTTCCGAAACGCAGTGAAGATCAGCCAGATGATCGGGAAGACAACATAGAACAAGATAACCAGCGCACAGAAGGCTTGCCAGACGCTGCCCAGCGCCCCCCGCCAATCAAAGGGCCGCCGGTTGAAACGGATCCGCGGTGTCGTCGTGACCGTCATGGTTACTGCTCCTGCCGATAGAGCCGGCTGATGTACTGGTAGGCCAGGATGACCAACACCACCAACAAGAGATAGGCCAGCGCCGCCGAGTACCCCATGTTGGTAAATTTGAAGCCCGTCTGGTAGATATAGTAGTTCACCGACTGGGTGGTCCGGCCGGGGCCGCCGCCGGTCATGGTCACGATCTGGTCGAAAACGCGGATCGAGGCGATGGTCTTGAGCAGGGTGGCAATGATGAGCACGGGCGAGATCATTGGCAGGGTGACCGACCAGAAGATCTGGGCATTGCCGGCGCCATCCACCTTGGCGGCGTCGAAGATATCGGTGGGGATGGAGCCCATGGCGCCGATGAACATCAGGGCGTAGAGCGGGGCCCACCCCCAGACCTCGGACATGGCGATCCAGAACAGCGCCCACCACGGATGGGAGAGCCAGACCATGTCCACCAGCGACGGGAAGAGCTTGCCCAGCGTCAACTGAATGACCCCATAATCCGGCTGGAGCATGAAGCGGAAGGAGTAGCCCTTGAGGGCCGGGCTGACCGCGAACGGGAAGATCAGGAAGGTCCGGATGATGGTGTTCAAGAAACTGCGGCGCTGCAGGACCACGGCCGTCCCCAGGCCCAGGATCAGCGTCAGGGCCACGGACAGAATGGTGTACTCGATGGTCACCACAACGCTGTTGATGAAGAAGCGGTCATTGAAAGCCTGGAGGTAGTTGTCCAGGCCGACGAAGCCGGCCGGCGCCCGGGATTTGGTCAGCTGCCACTCCTGGAAGCTGAGCCAGAACGCGTTGGCCATCGGGTAGACGGCGGTGGCAAAGATAATCAACATGGCCGGGGACAACATGACGTACTTGGCCGTGCTGTGGCGCCGTGAATTTGTGAGCATGCGCAACCTCCCAGGGATTTCCCGCCCAGAGCTGGCCGGCCTCAGTCAGGCGCGGGGACGCCAGTTGACCCCGCGCCGCCACGGTTGTAATCCCTAGCGAAAGACTCGGCCATGGCTGGCCGCCCGGCCACGGCGTTCGGTTGGTGCCCGCCTCAGCGCCGCAAGCCGGTTCCCGTGTCTACGGTGGAGCCGCGCACAATGACCGTGGACGCCAGGATTTGACGCACGGGCGGCGCAGCCGGATCGGCCAGCCGGCGCAGCAACACTTCCATCGCCAGCCGGCCCATCTCAACAAACGGCGTGTGGATGGTGGTCAACGCCGGCCGGGTCACTTGCGCGCTGTATAAATCATCCGAGCCAACGATGGCGACATCATCCGGCACCTTGAGACCCGCCTCCACCACCACTTGGATACACTCGATGGCCATCTGATCGTGAAACGCCAGCACGGCCGTCGGCGGCGGCTGCAGCGCCAATAAAGCCTGCATGGCCCGGACCCAATCGCGCGGGTCATTGATGGTGGACAAGATCAGCGTGTCATCGGCCGGCAATTGGGCGGCGCGCAGCGCGTGGTGATAGCCCGCCAACCGCTCGAAATGAATCTTTCCCAGCGTCGGCCGGCCCAGGTAGGCGATCCGCTGATGCCCCAACTCAATCAGATGCTCCATGGCCGCCACGGCCACGGCGTAGTGGTCGGTGGTGACGAAGGACACGTCCGGCTCTTCGATATAGCGATTGAGCACCACATACGGGAAACGCTCTTTTTGCAGAATCGCGATGGCTTCGGTCAAATACTCACTCCCCGTCAGCAGAATACCGTCCACCTCGCCTGATTTGCAGACACTGGTCAGCCGCTGCAGGTGATCGCCGGCCATGGGGTAGAGCAGGATGTTATAGCCCGCCAGCTCGGCCGCCGCCACCACGCCCGTGATCAGCCGGGCCGCGACTTCGCCGATGTCGGTGTTGGAGTAGCCGAGTAAAAACCCGATCCGGTTGGTCTTGCCGCGCCGCAGATCGCGGGCGGCCGCCATCGGGTAGTAGCCCAGTTCTCGAGCCGCCGCCAGCACCCGGCTCTTGGTTTCGGCGGCTGTGCCGGGATAATCATTTAACGCTTTTGACACCGTCGATGGCGACACATCTACATAATCAGCGATGTCTTTGATCGTGATCGCCATGGCCGGCCGTGTTGACCCAAATAGTGGAAGGTTCTCGGAAGGTCATCGAAATCGATGTAAGTGCCAAGAAAATTACATCGAAATCGATTTCAAGTCAACGGCCAAAACAACGCTACCTCAGTGCCAGGGTGTCCTTCTGCGCGTGTTCCAGACGTTTGAGGCCTCCGGCAGCTGGGTATAATGCTGCTCACAGCGACTTGGGTAATTCTCAAAAATCAGCGCGGCGCTTTGAGACTATCGCCGGCGAGAAGCAGGCCATGTCCCCAGCCAACCACCGCCCACCCCCCTCCCGCGAAGTCAGCGGGACCGAGACCAATCGCAGAGAATTGGCTGAACGGGTTGCCCGCGCCGTCCCGGTCGACGGCCGCGCCGAACCCCTGCCGGGCCTGCGGTTTTTCCGGGCTTCCGCGCCGACCGCGCTGCTCCACAGCCTGTCGAATCTGGCTTTTTGCGTGATCGCCCAGGGGCGGAAAGAAATCTATTTGGGCGGCGACCGCTATCCCTATGATCCAGCGCACTACCTGCTGACCACCTTGGAGATGCCCATCGAAAGCCGGGTGGCGGAAGCGTCGCCGGCGCGGCCATACCTCAGCCTGCGCCTGGACCTCGATCCCGGCCTGGTGGGGTCCGTCCTGGTGGAGGCCGGCCACCGGCCGCAGCGCCGCTCGCCGAGGGTGCGCGCTATTGACGTCAGCCCCCTGGACGAAAACCTGTTAGACGCCGTGGTGCGGCTCGTCCGGCTGGTGGAGCGGCCGGCGGAGGGCCATTTCATGGCGCCGCTGATCACGCGTGAAATCGTCTATCGGCTGTTGATGGGCGACCAGGGCGACCGGCTGCGCCACATGGCGCTCCTGGGCGGACAAAGTTACCGCATTGCCCAGGTGGCTGAGCGGCTCCGCCAGGAACTCGATCAGCCGTTGCACATCACGGACCTGGCGCGCGAGCTGGGGATGAGCGTCTCCGGATTCCACCATCACTTCAAGAC
>JAGOBN010000450.1 GCA_017999235.1 Anaerolineales bacterium
CGGCCGCCCTGGCGGATTGGGAACACCGCGCCGTGGACTACGCCGAAGCCATCGACCTGGACTGGGAGGTGGTCAATGTGATCCTGGCGCTGATCATCGGTCTGGGCGTCTTCGGCGCCGCCCGGGTGGGGCCGCCGGCCGCCTGGCAGGCGCTGGCGGATCTGTTCCGGTCCGCGCAAGCCCAGACGGCGGATACCGCCGCGCGGCTGTTCGCGGACGTCAACCCGCCGGCCGCCCACACCTCCCTCGGCTCAGCGCGCCTGCCCGACCTTGACCAAATCGGCCGGCCTCTGCCGCAAGGTGACGAGGCGATTATGTGGGTGACCCTCAGCGACCCCGCGCCGCCGCCGCCCGGCGCGCCGGAGGCCAGCCCCGCCCCGCGCCACTACTGGCGCAGCCGCGTGTACGGCGAGTACACCGGCGCGGGTTGGCAGCCGGTGGAAGCGGGCGATCCCTGGCCCCTGCCCGCTGAAGCGCCGGCCGGCCGGTATGTCCTGCGCCAGCAGTATCAGATCGCGGCCCCGGTTGGCGATGAACTCTTCGCCGTCAACGCGCCCATTACGGCCAGCGCCGGCCTGCGCGTGGTGAGCCTCGGCCTAACCGCGGACAGCGTCGTCTCCGGCGCGGCCGTGGATTATGAAGTGACCTCTTGGGCGGCCGCCGTCACCGGCTCCGCGCTCGACCAGGCGGGCGCCGCTTACCCGGAGGCGCTGCCGGCACAGTATCGGCAGCTGCCCGCTGACTTGCCGCCGCGCGTGCGCGACCTGGCGGCCCGGATTGCGGGCGCGGCGGCCACGCCGTATACCAAGGCGCTGCGCGTCCAGGATTATCTGCGCGCCAACTACCCGTATCAGCTCGACGCCCCGCTGCCGCCGGCCGGCGCGGACGCCGTGGATTTCTTTCTGTTTGACGCGCCGGGCGGTTTCTGCACTTACTATGCGTCGGCGATGGTGGTGCTGCTGCGCGCGCAAGGCGTGCCGGCCCGCGTGGCGGCGGGTTTTGCCATGGGCGAGTTCGACACCGCGCGCGGCGCCTGGCGCGTGCCGGCCGGCGCCGCGCACGCCTGGGTGGAGGTGTATTTCCCGGCCTACGGCTGGGTGGAGTTTGAACCGACGCCGGCGCAGGCCCGTCCGGACTATGGCGCGCTGACCGCGCCCGAGCCCGAGCCGCCGCCGCGGGCGTCGGTGGGCGCGCCCGCGCCGGATTTGCGCTGGGGTTGGGTGTGGGGAGCGGGTCTCTTGCTGGCTGGTCTCAGCGCGGGGTGGTGGTATGCGCGGCGCACGCGGCGCGGCCAGGCGCCGGCCGTCCGGTTATATTGGCAGGCGCGCGCGGCCTTGGCGGACGCCCATCTGAGCGCGCCGCCCAGCGCCACCCCGGACGAGTTCCTGGCGGCCTGCGCGCCGGCGCTGCAGCCACGGCCGGCCCTGCGCGCCGCTGTGCAGCAACTAACCCGCTTGTACACGGCGATGACGTACAGCCCCCACGCCGTCAGCGCCGCGGAGGTGCGGGCCGCCGCGGGGCTCTGGCGCCGCGCCTGGCGCGAACGCTGGCTGGTCTGGTGGCTCAGCCGCTGGCCCCGGCCGCCGGCACCGCCCACGGCGCCAGCCAAGTCAGGAACGGATCACCGGACGCCGCGCCGCTGACCCGGTGATACCCTTCCACGGGCAGCAGAATCTCGCGCACTGTCAGCGGCCGGCCGGCCGCCTGCGAGCGCCGGCGTACAAACAGCGCCGTCTGGGTGGCGTGGCTGAGCGCGGCGGCCGTTTTGCGATCCAACCCGCTCCGCACATCCACCACCACATCGGCCGCATCGGCCGCGTTGACCAGCCGGGGATAGGGATGGGCGGGAAAATTGGCCGCGAAGGTGTACAGCCACGGCCGGCGCTCCAGCGCCGCGCACGCCGCCCGAACAACTTGATGCATCAGCACGTGAGCGGGATGCCCATACTCGCCGTTGGAGCCGTGCGTCAGCACCACGTCCGGGCGCCGCTGTTCGATGAGTGCCGCCAGCTGGCCGGTGAGCGCGGCCGGGTCATGGGCGGGCGCCGCCAGCGTATCTCCCGGCCCCACCTCCGGATCCACGTATCCCAAGAAGTCCAAGCGCTGCACGCCCAGGTGCGCCGCCGCCTGCGCCAGTTCCCGGGCGCGCACCGCGCCCAACTCCGCGCGCGCACACACCGGCGGCTCGCCGGCCTCCCCGCCCTCCCCGCGCGTCAGGCAGGCCACCTGGACGGCCACGCCCTGGTCCGCTAACAGCGCCAGCGCCCCGCCGCACAAAATGGTTTCGTCGTCCGGATGTGCCACCAGGCACAGGAGGGAAGACATAGCGGGGATTAGAGCGGCAGGACCGGGCCATCCACGCAGGCCAGGCGCCGGCCGCGCCGCGTCTCCACCCAGCAGGCCTGACAGCCGCCAAAACCGCAGGGCAGCGGCGGCACCTGATACGCCAGCACCGCCTCAGCCGAGCGCAGCGGCGCCAGCGCCCGCACCTGCCCCGCCAGCTCCGCCGGCCCATCCAGCAGCACCGTGTCCGCCCATTCCGCCAGGTCGGGCGTCACCGGGCCGCGCGCAATTTCCACGGCCGGCGGCAGGATATCCAAGACGTCGTCCGGCACACCCTCCGGCCATAGCCAGGTGACCGACCAGCCGCGGCCCAGCGCCCAGATGAGCGCCGGCCACACGCGGCTCAAAGAGGCCGCCACCAACAGTAACCGTGTGGTGCGGGCCGGCCAGGCGATGACGCGCCCCAGCGGGCCGGCCACCTCCAGTTCGGCCGCCGGGGTCAGCGCCGTCAGCGGCTGGCCGGTGTCCACCCAAAATTCCACGCCGGCCGGCCCGGCCGGCGTGGGAAAGAGCGCGGTCGGCAGGATCGATTCGGCCTGAGTGACCAGGTAAAACTGGCCGGGGCCGGGCGCCGGCGCGGCCGCCGACGCGCACCTGACGCGGCAATGTCCGCTGAATGTCGCGATCTCGGTCACTGTCCAGCGCAGTTGAGGCACGCGGCGATGGTATCATACCTGCGCTGCTTTTCGCGGCACACCGCGGGCTTTTTCAAGCCTTGCAAGGAGACTGTCATGGGAATTGCGGAAATTGTTCAGGGCCTGGCCACGCTGGCTTGGCTGGGCGCCATCGGCGCGCTGGGGTTTGTGGTCTTTAACGCCGCGCGCGGCCGGCGCTTTGGCGGCAGCGCCTCCATTGTGGTCGGCGTGGCTCTGCTGGCGGCCGTGCTCACCACCGTGGCGGCCGGCACGGTCTTTATCGAGCCCAACCAGCGCGGCGTCGTCATCTCGGCGCTGTCCTCGCAGGGCTATCGCGATGAGATTCTCCAGCCGGGCTTGCGCTGGGTGATCCCGTTCGCCGAGCGCGTCCAGACCTACACCATCTCGCGCCAGACCTACACGATGACGTCGGTGGAACAGGAAGGCGCGGTGCCCGGCGACGACTCGATCCAAGCCCGCACCAAGGACGGCCAGATCGTGTTCGTGGACGCCTCGGTGGTGTACTCTGTCGACCCGGAGCAGGTGGTCAGCCTGCACATCACTTGGCAGAGCCGCTATGAAGAAGGCGTCATCCGGCCGCAATCCCGCGGCGTGATCCGGGATGCCGTCTCGCAGTTCGGCGTGGAGGAGATCGTCAGCACGAAGCGCGCGGAACTGGAGACGCTGATCACGGAGGAGATGGCCAAGGGCCTGGCCAACAACAGCCTGACGCTGGAGGACTTCGTCCTGCGCAATATCCGCTTCAGCGACGAGTACGCGGCCGCCGTGGAGCAGAAGCAGATCGCCGAACAGCAGGCCCAGCAGGCCAAGTTCGTGGTGGAGTCCAAGAAGCAGGAGGCCGAACAGGCCCGGCAAGTGGCGCAAGGCCAGGCCGACGCGGTGGTGATCCGCGCCAAAGCCGACGCCGACGCGCGCATCATCCAGGCCCAGGCCGAGGCCGAAGCGCTGCGGCTAGTGAGCGAGGCCATCAAAGACAACCCGGATCTGCTCACCTATCGGTACATCGAGAAGCTGGCCCCCAACGTGCAGGTGATGTACCTGCCCTCCGGCCAGCAGTATCTGGTACCGCTGCCCCAGGCGACGCCGCCGGCGGCGACGGAGATCATCCCGACGCCCACCGCGCCGGTCTCCCCCACCACCACGACGCCCTAGCGCCCGCGTCCGCTCAGCCGCGCCGGCCTCCGCCCCGAGGCCGGCGCTGTTTTTTTTGGGAGGAATGGCCGATTGACAGCCGGCCTGAGTCCACTAAACTACCGATGATCCCAGGCACGGCACAACCGACTCACATTCGCCCTCCAGCCCATCTGGTCGCATGGCGGACACAAAACTATTCTCTCTTCCCAAGGCGCGGCCGGCCTACCCCCGCGGCGACCTGGCCCACGCGCGCCA
>JAGOBN010000451.1 GCA_017999235.1 Anaerolineales bacterium
ATATGAGCATGGTCAAGGCCGTGCAGAACATGGTCATTGCCCACTGCGAGCGGCTGAAGGACCGCGTGGCCATCCTGGACGCGCCGCCGAATATGTCGCCGCAGGCCGTTAAGAAGTGGCGCATGGACACGGCCGGCTTCGACTCCAGCTACGCCGCGCTCTACTACCCGTGGATCCAGGTGCAGGACCCGATCAGCAACCGGCCCATCAACATCCCGCCCAGCGGCCACTTGGCCGGCATCTGGGCGCGCAACGACAACACGCGCGGCGTCCACAAGGCGCCGGCCAACGAAGTGGTCCTCGGCGCGGTGGGGCTGGCCGTCGGCATCACCAAGGGCGAGCAGGACACTCTCAACCCGGTGGGCGTCAACTGCATCCGAGCCTTCCCCGGCCGCGGCATCCGAGTGTGGGGGGCGCGCACGCTCTCCAGCAACCCGGCCTGGCGCTATCTCAACGTCCGCCGGCTGTTCAACATGGTGGAGAAGTCCATCGAGGGCGGCACGCAGTGGGTGGTCTTTGAGCCCAACGACCCGTTCCTGTGGTCGCAGGTGACGCGCGATGTGACGGCCTTCCTCAAGAACATCTGGCGCGACGGCGCGCTGTTCGGCAACTCGCCGGCCGAGGCCTTCTACGTCAAGTGCGACGCCGAGCTGAACCCGCCCGAGGTGCGTGACCTGGGCCGGCTGATCATTGAGATCGGTCTGGCGCCCGTCAAGCCGGCCGAGTTTGTCATCTTCCGCATCAGCCAGTGGGCCGGGCCGGGCGCGTAGCCGGCTCCAGCCATGCGGACCCAGCGCGGAGGTTAAACGATGCCAGCCAGCAAAGATCCCATCAAGGGTGATCCCTACGTCAGTTGTTATTTCAAAGTCTCGTTCGGCAGCCACATCAAGAACGTCATGTTCGTGGAGGTCGGCGGCATCAGCAAGGAGTTCGAGGTCACCGAGCACAAGCTCAGCACCGCCAAAGGCCAGGAAGTGGTCCGCAAGATCCCGGGCCGCACCAAGTGGGGCCAGCTGACGCTCAAGCGCGGCATCACATCCGAGATGGATGTGTATAAGTGGCGGGCGTTGGTGGAGCAGGGCAAGGTGGCGGAGGCGCGCGTCAACGGCACCATCCACATGCTGGATATGGCCTCGGACAAGGTGCTGGCCGAGTGGAATGTCACGGCAGCCTGGCCGTCCAAGATCAGCGGCCCAAGCTTCAAATCCGACGCCAACGAGGTGGCCACCGAGGAGCTTACGGTGGTGTATGAGGACATCGAACGCAAGCAGTAAGGCGCGCTGAGCGGGCGGGCGCGGGCCCGGACCGCCGGCGCCACGGAGGTTTTTGCTATGCCAGTGACAGACCCGACCAAGGGTGATCCCTATCAGAGTTTTCTGTTCGGCATCAAGCTCGACGGCGTCTCCAACGCCTACTTCTTGGAGATCGGCGGGGTGGGCTCCGAGACCGAGGTCATCGACCACAAGGTGATGGGCGAGAAGGGCCAGGAGTCCATCCGCAAAGTCCCCGGCCGGCTGAAGTGGGGCGACATCACGCTCAAACGCGGCCTGACCGGCAACCTGGACTTCTGGGAGTGGTTTCAGGCGGTGGAGGCCGGCAAGGTGGATAAGAACCGCCGCGACGGCACCATCACCATGTACGACCAGGCCGGCGAGCCGGTGGCCGAGTGGACCTTCGACAAGGCCTGGCCGTCCAAGATTTCGGGGCCGAGCATCAAATCCGACACGGGTCAGATCGGCGTGGAAGAGATGACGCTCGTCCACGAAGGCATCCGCCGCACCAAATAGGCCGGGGTGAGCGCCCCGCCAGAAAGACCGCATGATCCAGCCGACCGAGTTTGAGTTTACGCTCCCGCGCGGCTATGTGGACGAGGCCGGCGTGACGCACCAGCAGGGCCGCATGCGTTTGGCGACGGCCCTGGACGAGATCGAGCCGCTGCATGATCCGCGCGTGCGGGCCAACCCCGCCTACCTGACGGTGGTGCTGCTCGCGCGCGTGGTGACGCGGCTCGGAACGCTGCCGGCCGTCACGCCGGGCGTGGTGGAAGCCCTGTACGTGGCCGACCTGGCGTATCTGCAGGCGCTGTACCGCCGCTTGAATGAACAGGGCGCCAGCGTGCTGAGCGTCACCTGCCCGCACTGCCAACAGGCGCACGAGGTGGACCTGGCCGACCTGGGGGGAGCGTAGGCTACCCCCTCGCCCGCCTGCGCGAGGAGGTAGCCTATCTGGCCTATCACTTCCACTGGCCGCTCGACGTGCTCTTAGGTCTGGAACACGGCGAGCGCCAGGCGTGGGTGAAGCAGGTGGCGCACATCAACCGCCGGCTGAATGAAGGCGGCACACAGTTGTAAAGGACAGCGCCATGCCGGAAGCGAACACTGAGCCGGCCCCGGAAACGCCGGCGCCGGCCGCAGCGGAGCCGCCGGCCGTGGACCTGGCGGCGCTGGCTGAGCGCCTGGTGCGCCAGCTGCGCGAAGAATTACGCATCGAACGCGAGCGTCGGGGGCCGGACCCGGGCCGCCGCATAGGAGGCTGAGATGGCAAACCCGCCAGGTGAGCGCACGGTTGGGACCACGGTGGACTACGGTGTGCTGTTCCGCTTCCGGCTGGCCATCGACGGCGTGGTGGAGGCGGAGTTCAACGAGCTGGGCGGCTTGACCATGGAGCGCGAGGTCAAGCAATACCAGGAGGGCGGCATCAACGACTTTGTCCACAGCCTGCCCGGCCGCGTGAAGTACTCCAACCTGACGCTCAAGCGCGGCATGACCAACTCCTCCAAAGCCTGGAATTGGTTCCAGGGCGGCCTGTATGACGGCAAGGTGGCGCGCCGCAAGGTGTCGATCGAGCAGCTGGACGAGAACCACCAGGTGATCCGGCGCTGGGAGGTGGAAGGCGCCTTCCCGGTTAAGTATGTGACGTCCGAGTTCAAGTCCGGCAACAGCGCCTTGATGATCGAGACGCTGGAGCTGGCGCATCACGGTATTACCCTCAACCAGGTGGTGTGACGCATCCATGACCGATCCCGCGGCCCCGGCTTCTGTTGACGGTCCCGGCCCCGACCAGCTCGGGCGCGCGGTGTTGGCGCGCGCGCAGTGGGCGCAGCGCCGGGTGGCAGCCGCCGGCTCAGCGGCTCTGGCAGCGCGCATCCAGCGTGTTGTGGGCGCCGGCGCTCCGCCGCGCCCGCCCGCCGGGGACGCCTTGGTGCTGCGGGCGGCGCCTGCGGCGGCCGCCCCGCCCCCGGAGGCGGCGCCGGCGCCGAAGCGCGATATCTCCGCGTTTGATCTCTCCAAACTGCCGCCGCTGCAGCGCGAATCGACCTTTGGGAAGCCGCGCCCGGCCGCCGCTGAGACCGCGGCCAGCCCGCGCCCGCCTCGGCCGGCCGAGCCGCCGCCCGTCCAGCGCCGAGCCGCCGAACCCAAGCTGGTCCGCCGCCGCGCGCAAATTGAAGAGTTCACCCGGCCGGCCGCGGATGAAGGCGCTCCACCCCCCGCGCCTCAGCCCGCGCCGCTTCAGGTGATGGAGGCCGCGCCTCCGCGCGGCGAGGACAGCGGCGATCCGCCGGAGGCTGGTGAGACGCCGGCCACGCCCCAGCCATCCGAGGCGGGACAATCTGAGGAGGTGCGGCTTTGGCCGGCGGCCGAGGCCGCCGTCGCCCCACTGGAAGCCGTTGAGCACGTGGCGGCCACGGAAGCGTTTGAGACGCCGGTAGCTGAACCCGCCGCGCCGTCATCTGAACAGCCGGCGCCGCCTTTATCCCGGCCGTCTGAGTCAACGCCGGCCGCGCCGGCCGGCCCCCGCACCCCGGCCTCGGTTCAACGCGCCTCCGAACCCGGCCCTGGGCCGGTGCCAGCCGAATCCACGGGAACACAGCCGGCGCCGCCATTGGCCGCCCGCCCCGGCGCGGCGGCCGAGGTTGCGGGCCCTCAGCCCGCGCTGGTGCAGCGCGCCGAGGGGCCGGCCTCCCCACCGCCGGCCCCCGCGCCGGGTTCAACGCCGCTTGAGCCGGAAGCGGCACGCGCGCTGGAGGACGGCTCTAACGAGACGCCGGTCGCCGCGTCATCGGCGCCGGCCGAAGATTTTTCTTCCCAGCCGGTTCTGGCCCAGCCTGACCGCGAGCCGGCGAGCGCGGCGGAGGCGCCGCCTCCGGCTGGGCCCCCGCCACCGGCCGGCCTCGCCGAGGCCGCTGAACCTGAAGCCGCGTCCGCCGCCCCGCTGGCCGCCGAGCCGCTGGCGCGCCGGGAGGCCCGCATTACTGAGTCTGGTCCGACGGCGCTGCCACAGGCGACGGCGATTATGCCGCCGGCCTCCGAAAGCCCGGCCGGCGCGCCTGACCGCGCTCACGCAGAAACTCGGGGGTCGGCGGACCTGGCCGCGCCGCCACTCTCAG
>JAGOBN010000452.1 GCA_017999235.1 Anaerolineales bacterium
TCCAGGCCGCGGGCGTGGCGGGCCAGCGCGCGCCCGTGCTCGCCAAACCGGCGCGCCAGGTCCGCTTCCGGCCAGGCGGCCAGCTGGCCGATGGTGCGCAGGCCGAGCGCCATGAGCTGGGCGCGGGTTTTGGGGCCGGCTCCCCACAACATCTCCACGGGCAGCGGCGCCAGGAAGGCGGCCTCCTGGCCGGCCGGCACCACCAGCAACCCATCCGGCTTGCCGACATTGGTGGCGATCTTGGCCACCAGCTTGTTGCCGGCCACGCCCACCGAGGCCGGCAGGCCCACCTCGGCGCGGATACGCTGCTTAATCCGCGCCGCCACCTCCCCGCCCGGCCGCGGGTCGCCGGTCAGATCCAAAAACGCCTCGTCAATCGAAATCTGTTCGATGACGGGCGTGAAGTCTTCCAGCTGGCGCATCACCCGGCGTGAGTAGTCGCTGTACACGCTGTGCTGGCCGGGCAGCAGTTTGAGGTGCGGACACAGGCGCAGGGCCTGGGCGGTGGGCATGGCCGAGTGGACGCCAAAACGCCGCGCGGCGTACGAGGCCGTGGACAGCACCCCGCGCTCGTCGGCGCGCCCGCCCACGGCGAAGGCGGTGCCGGCCAGGGAGGGATCCAGCAGTTCCTCCACCGAACAAAAGAAGGCATCCAGGTCGAGATGCAGGATGGTGCGGACCATACGCCATTATCCCGAATCACGCGCCGGGTTTCCAGCCGCGCCCGTCGGCCGCGGCCGGCGCGGACGAACCTCGGCCAGCGTGCTATCTTTTACCGCAGACAGACGGCCCCGCCCACTCAGGAGTTCCCAGTATGAGCACCCTGTTCCAGCAACAATGCACCGCCTGCCGGAAAGACTCGCCCCGCGTGACCGAGGCCGAGATCGCCGAGCTCAAGCCCCAGATCCCGGCCTGGGATCTGGTGGAGCGGGACGGCCTGCCGCGCCTGGAGCGCGTCTTCAAATTCGCCTCGTATGCCGAGGCGCTGGCCTTCACCAACCGCGTGGCCGGGCTGGCGGAAGCAGAAGGCCATCACCCGGCGCTCCTTTTGGAGTGGAACCGGGTGACGGCCAGCTGGTGGACGCACAAAATCCGGGGCCTGCACCGCAATGATTTCATCATGGCGGCCAAAACCGACCAGGCGGCCGGCCCCTCCGCCGCTTAGCGGCGCGGGCCAGACGGGTGGTTGAAGTCCGGCCGGCGCCGGCGGTCCTTGCGGCGCAGGGCCGTCCACGCATCGGGGCTGGGTGTGGTTGACGCGGCGGAAGCCGCCGCCGGGCTCGCCGCGGGCTTGGCGGCGGACGCGGGCGCGGCCGGCGCGCGCCGGGAGGTTTGGCCGGCGCGTCCCCCGCGCGGCTGCGGCGGGCGATCCTGGCCGGGCTGGCGTTCGGCCGCCGGCGCTTTGTAGTCAAAGCTGGGCAGGGTGCGGCGCTCCAGGCGCGTCCCCAGCAGGCGCTCGATGGCGCGGATCATGTCCGTGTCTTCGTCCGTGGTCAGCGTGAAGGCGTCGCCGGTCTTGGTCATCCGGCCGGTGCGCCCGATGCGGTGGGTGTAGGCCTCGGCCGTGTCCGGCATGTCATAGTTGATGACGTGCGAGATGGTGGTCACGTCGATGCCGCGCGCGGCGATATCGGTGGCCACCAGGATCTGCACCCGGCCGGCGCGAAAATCATCCAGCGCCGCCTGCCGGCGGTTCTGCGAGAGATTCCCCTGGATGCAGGCCGTGTTGTAACCGGCCTTCTTCAGCTGATCCGCCAGCCGCTTGGCGCGGTGTTTGGTGCGCGTGAAGACCAGCACGGAATCGGTGTCGGTCTGCTCCAGCAGCGCCCGCAGGAACTCCGTCTTCAGGTGGGACGGCACCGGGTACAGCGCGTGCGCCACGGTGGTGGCCGGCGCCGACTGGCCGATCTGCACCGTCACCGGCTGATGCAGCATCTCTTGCGACAGCTTGCGGATATCATCCGGCATGGTGGCCGAGAAGAACAAGGTCTGGCGCTTGGCCGGCACGTGCTTCAGGATGCGGCGCACCTCGGGCAGGAAACCCATGTCCATCATCCGGTCGGCCTCGTCCAGCACCAGCACTTCCACATGGCTCAAATCAATCTCGCGCTGGCCGATCAGATCCAGCAGCCGGCCGGGGCAGGCCACGGCGATCTCGACGCCGGCGCGCAGTTTTTCCACTTGCGGGCGCTGGCTGACGCCGCCGTAGAGGGTGACGCTGCGGCTGCGCGTCTGCTTGCCCAGGCCTTCGAACTGATCGTTGATCTGCTCGGCCAGCTCGCGCGTGGGCGCCAGCACCAGAGCGCGGATGCGTCCGCGCGGGCCTTCCAACAGGCGCTGCAGGATGGGCAAGGCAAAGGCCGCCGTCTTGCCGGTGCCGGTCATGGCCAGGCCCATGACGTCGCGGCCTTCCAGGATGGGCGGGATGGCCTTCTCTTGAATGGGGGTGGGCTGGCTGTAGCCGAACGCTTGAACGCCGGCCGCGATACGGGGGTTGAGGTTAAAAGAATCGAAACTCACGGAGAGACTCCTTGGCGCAACGCTAAGCCAAGTCGCACTCTCAGCTCGTCTGTCGCAAAAGCTTACTAATTCAGTCAGTTTACCACAGTGTGGTGAGTGGTGAGTGGTGAGAGGGCGAGGAGTGAGAGGTGATTGCTCACGGCTTTCTGTTCCCACATCCCACATCCCACTTCCCACTGCCCACTGGCCACTTCCCACTGCCCACATCCCACTGTCCACTCCTCCTTGCCCCCGCCCTCCCCCCCGGCTATACTTCGCCCGCTCAAGCACCCAATCACCCAATCATCTTATCCCTAACGCCTAATGCCCCTCCGCCTCAAGCATCTCGAACTGCACGGCTACAAATCCTTCGCCGCCAAGACCGACTTCGTCTTCGGCGCCGGCGTCTCGGCCATCGTCGGCCCCAACGGCTCCGGCAAATCCAACGTGGTGGACGGCATCCGCTGGGTGCTGGGCGAGCAATCCTACAGCTTGCTGCGCGGCAAGAAGACCGAGGACATGATCTTCGGCGGCTCGGACCTGCGCGCGCGGGCCGGCATGGCCCAGGTCACCCTGACCTTCGACAACTCCGACAACTGGCTGCCGATTGAGTTCAGCGAAGTCGCCATCAGCCGGCGGGCGTACCGCGACGGCGAGAACGAATATCTGCTCAACGGCCAGCGCGTGCGCCTGCGCGATCTCAACGACATGATGGCGCGCGTCGGCCTCTCCGAACGCACCTACACCATCATCGGCCAGGGCCTGATCGACACCGCCCTGTCGCTCAAACCCGAGGAGCGCCGCTCGCTCTTTGAAGAAGCGGCCGGCATCGGCCTGTACCGCAACAAACGCGAGGACGCGCTCAAGAAGCTGGAAGCCACCCAGCGCAACCTAGACCGCGTGCTGGATATCCTCACCGAGATCCGGCCGCGCCTGCGCTCGCTGGAGCGCCAGGCCCAGCGCGCCAAGGACTTCAACCAGGTCAAGGCCGATCTCGACGCCGTGCTCAAGGTCTGGTACGGCTTCCACTGGCACCGCGCCGTGGAGGAGCTGGCCCAGGCGCGCGCCGCCGCCGAGCAAAGCGCCATCGCCCTGTTCGGGTTCCAGACCCAGCAGGACGAGCACGATCAAGCCCTGTCCGCCTTGCGCGGCCGGGTGGCCGGCCTGCGCTCACAGATCAACACCTGGCGCCGCGAGGCCGACGATCTGCGCGCCGTGAGCGAGACGCTGGGCCGCGAGCTGGCCGTGGCCGACGAGCGCCTGCGCTCGCTGGCCGATCAGCGCCAGGCCTTGCAGGCCGAACTGCCGCCGCTGGAAGACCAGCGCGCGGAACAGCACCGGCGCGTGGAGGCCGCCCAGGCCGAAGCCGACCGGCTGACCGCCGAGGCGGCCGAGGCCGGCCGGCAAACCGAAACCGCCCGCGCCGCCCTGGCCGGCCGCGAGGGCGAGCGCGCCACGCTCCGCAAACGCGAGGCCGAAGCCCGCGCCGCCCTGGCCCGCCTGGACGCGGAAGTCAACACCGTGGCCGCCCGCCGCACCCAGCTCCTGGAGCGCCGCGAGCGCGTCATCGCCCAGCAGGCGGATCAGCAGCGCCTGCTGGCGCAATTGGACCAGACCGAAACCGAAGCCCGCGCCCGCGCCGCCGAGGCCGGCCGCGGCCTGCGGGAGCAGCAGCAGGCGCGCCAGCAGGCCGAAGCCGAGTTGGGCGCGCAGACCGAGGCCGTGCGCGCCGCCGAGGCCGCGCGCGCCGCCGCCGCCGAACAAGCCGCCGGCGCCCGCACCGACCTGGCCCGCCTGCGCGCCCGCCAGGAAGTCTTGGAGCACGCCCGCGCCGAACTGGCCGGCTTTACCTCCGGCTCCAAGGCCCTGCTCGCCCGCCGCTTCCC
>JAGOBN010000453.1 GCA_017999235.1 Anaerolineales bacterium
CACATCACCTGGACGCGCCCCGGCCGCGCGCCCGTCCCCGGGCCTTGGCCGGCCGCCTATGACGTGCGGCCGCGCGCCGACCGCGAGTGGCTGGACGAGCTCAACCTGGCCGAATTGGTGCGGCCGGAAGGCCTGGCCTGGAACCGCCTGCCCCACCCGGCGGATTTCCGCCCCAACGGGTGGCGCCGGCTGGATCAATTCTTCAGCGGCCAGGCGGAAGAACACTGGGTGGCGGTCACCGGCACCGACCGGCTGGTCGGCGCCCTGATCCTGCTGAGCGGTCTGGCGGACGGCGACCGCCTGACGCTGCTGACCCACCCCGCCGTCCGCGGCCAGGTGGAGCGGCCGCTGCTCAGCCGCGGCCTGCGCCGGCTCAGCCCGCGCACCGCCCAGATCCGGCTCGAACACCCGGCCGGCGATCCGGCCGCCGAAGCGGCCTTGCGCGAGTTCGGTTTCACTGCCGCGCGCACCCTGCGCTGGCTCAAACTCGGTGTCCGTTAGCGGTCGTTTGATTATTCGGGAAGGACCACGGTATGCCCGGCCAAGTTGTGATCGAGAACCTGACCAAGACCTACTTCACCCGCCAACGGAAAGGCCTGTTTAAGTCCGAAGTCAAACCGGTGCCGGCCCTGCAAGGCGTCTCCCTGGAGATCCAGCCCGGCGAAATCTTCGGCCTGCTCGGCCCGAACGGCGCCGGCAAGACCACGCTCATCAAGTGCCTGACCACCCTGCTGCTGCCCACGGCCGGCCGCGCCTGGGTCAATGGCTACGAACTGACCCAGGCCGACAACGCCATCCGCGCCACGACCGGCTGCATGTTGATGGGCGAGCGCGGCCTGTACTGGAAGCTGACGGCGCGCGAGAACCTGGTCTTCTTCGGCGCGCTGTACCACCTGGATCCGGCCGGCCGGCGGCGCCGCGCCGACGAACTGATCGAGCGCCTGGGCCTGGGCGAGATCGCCGACCGGGCCGTGGAGAGTTACTCGTCCGGCCAGCGCATGAAGCTGGCCTTCGCCAAGGCCCTGATCAACGACGCGCCCCTGCTCATCCTGGATGAGCCCACCAACACCCTGGATGTGCCCTCGGCCCGCGAACTGCGCGCCGTGGTGCGGGAGTTGAACCAACAGGGCAAGACCGTCATCTACACTACCCACATCATGAGCGAGGCCGAGACGTTGTGTGACCGCGTCGCGATTGTGGACCGCGGCCAGGTGCTGGCGCTGGGGACCGTGCCGGAGCTGAAGGCCTCGCTGCAGCGCGAGACCGTCCTGCGCGTGGAAGGCGTGATCTCGACGCCGGCCGCCCAGGCCGTCGCGCAGTTGGCGGGCGTCTCGCGCGTGGCCGCCGCGCTGAACGGCCACACCACGCTGACCGTGGTCTCTCAGGACGGACATGCCGCGCTCCTGCCGCGCCTGATCGAAGCGCTCACCCGCCACGGCGCCGTCATCCAGAAGATCGCGCCGGAGGAAGTGACGCTGGAAGATGTGTTCGTGGCGCGCACCGGCCGCACCCTGGCCGAAGACACACGGGTGAAATAGCCATGGCCGCTATACCCGGCCGGCCCACCGCGGCCCAGACCTTGTCCGCCGCCCTGGCCGAGACGCGGCTGCGCCTGACCAATATCAGCCGCTACCCCGGCCAACTGGCGATGGAGATCATCATCCCGGTGGTCTTTGCGGCCATGCCCATGCTGCTGGGCCAGGCCACGGGCGGCGATCAGGCCGCCGCCAACTTCGAGGCCAACACCGGCACCGCCAACTATGTGGCCTATCTGCTGATCGGCTCCAACATCTTCACCATCGTCACCAACGCCTTCTGGCACATCGCCTATTGGCTGCGCTTTGAGCAGGAGACGGGGACGCTGGAGGCCATTTACCTGACGCCCACCTCCACGCTCACCCTGGCCAGCGGCGTGGCGCTCTACAGCGTGGCCCGCGGGCTGACGGCGGCCATTCTGGCCTACCTGGCCGGCTGCCTGATCTTCCAGGTCAACCCGCTGCAAGGCGATCTCCTGCTGGCGCTGGCCTTCATCGCTTCCGGCCTGCTCCCGATCTACGGCATGGCCCTGCTCTTTGGCGCCGTGGTGCTCAAGGTCAAAGAGTCCAACGCGCTCATCAACTTGATGCAGTGGGGCGTGAGCTTCCTGATGGGCCTGTTCTATCCGGTGGCGGTGCTGCCGCCGCTGGTGCGCGCGGTGGCCATGCTCTTTCCGCCCACCTGGCTCACCAACGGCGTGCGCTCGGCCCTATTGGGGGTTGGATACTTCTTTGGGGAGTGGTATCTGGATATGGCCGTGCTGTGGGCGTTCATGCTCTTCGCGCCGCTCTTCGGCTACTGGGTCTTCAGCCGCACCGAACGCGGCATCCAGCGCAATGAAGGCGTGGGACAGTTCTAATCACCCAATCATCCAGTCACTCACTCCCGCCCTCAACCTCATGACCACCACGCCTCTGCCCCCCAAACTACTCGCCGGCCCGGCCGCCTTCCTCAGCACGCTGGCGGCCATGGCCTGGAAAGAGCTTTTGATCATGCTGCGTTACCCGGTGGAGTTCGTGGCCTCCTTCGGGCAGATCTTCCTGATCGTCACCAGCCTGACCCTGGCCGGCCTGATGTTCAAGCCGCCGGCCGGCGCCGCCAGCGGCCCCGGTCTGGACACGGCCGGCATCGTCGTCTACGGCTTCGTCATGTTCATGTTCCTGGGTGACACGCTCTGGACCATCGGCTACAACGTGCGCCGCGACCAGAAGCAAGGCACCCTGGAGATGCTGTACCTCAGCCCGGCTTCCAAGTTCGCCAACCTGCTCTCGCGCGTCGTCATCACCCTGATCTGGACCGGGGCCTTGTGCGTGATGGCGGCCTGGCTGATGAGCGGGCTGATCGGGCGCCTGCCGGCCCACAACGTGCCGCTGGCCGCCCTGCTGCTGGTCCTGGCCCTCTCCGGCACCTTCGGCACCGGCTTCGCCTTCGCGGCCGTCACCCTGCGGCTCAAAGAAGCGGCCCAGACCCTGGCCAACCTGCTGCAATTCGGCATCATGATCTTCTGCGCGCCGTTCTTCCCCTTCTCGGCGCTGCCGGAAGCGCTGCTCTGGGTGGCGCGTCTGCTCCCGCCGGCCCACGCCATCGACGCTTTCCGCTCGACGCTGATGGGCTACCCGGCCGGCTTCCCGGAGCTGGCGCCCATCGAAGTGGAGATCGTGGTCGTGGCCGCCTATGGGCTCTTGATGCCGTTGATCGGCTACTGGCTCTATCGCCGGGAAGAGAATCGGGCGCGCCGCGAAGGCACGCTCTCGGAATACTAACCGCCCATGTCCACCGAACACGCCCGGCTGCGCATCCTGGAACAAATCGAGGCCGGCCAGCTCTCACCGGCCGAAGGCATCCGCCAATTGCAGGCCTTGGGCGCGGCGGCGGACTTACCGCCGGCGGCGGACTTACCGCCGGCCGCGGATAAACCCGCGGCCGGTCCACCACCCGAAGCGCCGGCCAGTCAGCGGGCGCCCAACTTGGCGCACTGGCGGCGCTGGTGGGTGCTGCCCTTTGCGGTGGGTCTGGCGCTGACCATGTTCAGCAGCGGCCTGTTATTCTGGGCGCTGCGCGCGGCCGATTTCCGGCTGAGCGGCTGGTTCTTTCTGGCCCTGGCGCCGTTCACGGTCAGTGTCGCCGTTCTGGCGCTGGCCGCGGCCAGCCGCAGCGCCCGCTGGCTGCATCTGCGGGTTGATACCGGCCGGGCCGAGTGGCCGCGCCAGATTGCCATTTCTTTGCCTCTGCCCCTCGGCCTCACGGTCTGGGCGCTGCGAACCTTCGGCCACCGGCTGCCCCAACTGCGGCAGACCGGCGTCGACGAAGTGCTTTTGGCGTTGGGCGAGACCACCTCCCCGCAGACGCCGTTCTATGTGGAAGTGGACCAGGGCCGCGACGGGGAAAAGGTGCAGGTCTATATTGGGTGACGCCGGCCCCGGGGGCGGCGCCGCCAGAAACGAGATGCGTATGGCGACGGTTGAAGAACGCATGAAGGTCCTCAAAATGATCGAGGAGGGCAAGATCAGCGCGGAGGAGGGCGCCAAGCTCCTGGCCGCGCTGACCGAGAGCCGCAAGACGCCCAGCCTGACGCTCAGCAGCGCCGGCGGCGAAGCGCGCTGGTTCCGCGTGCGCGTCACCGACCTGGCCACCGGCAAAGCCAAGGTCAACGTCAACATCCCGATGGGGCTGGTGAACGTGGGCATCAAAATGGGCGCGCGCTTCGCACCCGGCCTGGAGGCCGAGCAGATGGAGGCCCTGGCGGAAGCCCTGCGGTCCGGCGCCACCGGCAAGGTCATTGACTTCACCGATGAGGAAGACGGCGAGCGCGTGGAAATCTTCGTCGAATAACGCCGCCG
>JAGOBN010000454.1 GCA_017999235.1 Anaerolineales bacterium
CGCTGATCCCGCTCTGGGCGGTGGGCGTGTTCCTGTCGTTCACCCTGTCGCAAGCCGGGATGGCCGTCCATTGGTGGCGGCTGGGCCGCGGCGCCAGCCGGGCGCGCGGCTGGGGGTGGAAACTCGCCGTCAACGGGCTGGGCGCCCTGGTGACCACGCTGGTCACCGTGGTCTTCGCCGTCACCAAGTTCGCGGATGGCGCCTGGTTCATTCTGCTTCTGCTCCCCACCGTGGTGCTGGTCTTCTTCGCCATCCACCGCCACTATGCACAAGTGGGGCGCGACCTGTCGCTGGACCTGGCCGGGCTCCCGCCGCGCACCCGCCGGCACCGGGTCATCGTCCCCGTCAACGGCATCCACCAAGGCACGCTCGGCGCCATCGAATTTGCCCGCACGCTCTCGGTGGACGTGACCGCCGTCCACATCGCCCTGGAGGCGGCCGAAACCGAGGCCGTCCGGCGCCAGTGGGAGCGGTGGGGCGATGGCGTCCGGCTGGTGGTGATCGACTCGCCGTATCGCGCGTTCCTCGAGCCGTTCCTGGCCTACGTGGACGCCTTAATGACGCGCCAGCAAGCCTATGAAAGGGTGACGATCGTGGTGCCGCAGTTCATCTCCGAGCGCTGGTGGCACACCCTCCTGCATGCCCAAACCGCCTTCTGGCTGCGGTTCGCGCTCCTGCAAAAGCGCGGCGTGGTGATCGTGGAAGTTCCCTATCAAGTCGATGTTCCCAGCCGGCACAAGCGCGGCGGACCAGGCTGACCCCATGTCCGAACCCACCCGCCCCACCCCCGCGGCCTTGCTGGCGCAAGCCGCGGCCGAGGAAGCCGCCCAATCCCGCGGCCGCCTCAAGATTTTCCTCGGCTACGCGGCCGGCGTCGGCAAGACGTACGCCATGCTGGAAGCGGCGCGCCAGCGCCGGGCCGAAGGCCTAGAGGTGGTCATCGGCTATGTGGAGACGCACCAGCGCGCCGAAACCGAGGCCCTGGTGGCCGGCCTGGAACTGGTGCCGCGCCGGCGGGTGGAGTATCGCGGCGCGCGGCTGCCGGAGATGGACCTGGACGCCATTCTCGCCCGCCGGCCCCAGCTGGCCCTGGTGGACGAGTTCGCGCACACCAACGCCCCCGGCTCCCGCCACCCCAAGCGTTACATTGACGTCGAAGAACTCTTGGCGGCCGGCATCAGCGTCTACACCACCCTCAACATCCAGCATCTGGAGAGCCTCAACGACGTCGTCGCCCAGATCACGGGCGTGGTGGTCCGCGAGACCCTGCCGGACCGCGTGCTCGACGAGGCCAATGAGATCGAGCTGGTGGACCTGCCGCCGGATGAGCTGATCCAGCGCTTGAACGACGGCAAGGTCTATGTGCCGGAGCAGGCAGCCCGCGCCATCCAGCAGTTCTTCCGCAAAGGCAACCTGACCGCGCTGCGCGAGATGGCGCTGCGCCGCGCCGCCGAGCGCGTGGATGACCAGATGCGGGCCTACATGCAGACCCGCGCCATCGCCGGCCCCTGGTCGGCCAGCGAACGGCTGCTGGTGTGCGTCAGCCCCGGCGCGCTGAGCGAGCGGCTGGTGCGCGCCGCCCGCCGTCTGGCGGATGAGCTCAACGCCGAGTGGATCGCGGCCCATGTCGAACTGGCCGAGGGCCTGGCGCCCACGGAGCGCGAGCGCGTCGCCCGCACGCTGCAGCTGGCGGAAGAGCTGGGCGCCCGGCCGGTGACGCTGCCGGGCCGCCAGGTGGCCGAGACGACCCTGGCGTACGCGCGCGCCCACAACATCACCAAGATCATCGTCGGCCAGCCGCTCCGGCCGCGCTGGCAGGAAGCGTTGTTCGGCTCGGTGGTGCAGCAACTCATCCGGCGCAGCGGCCCCATTGACATCTACGTGATCAACGGCCAGGTCCCGAGCGAGTCGCAGATCCGGCGCCTGTGGTGGCCCCATGCGCCCTGGCGCCGCTATGCCCAAAGCCTGGGCTTGGTCGGCCTGGCAACCCTGGTGGGTTTTTTAGTGGACCCGGGGTTGAGCGCGGAAAAGTGGGCGCTCGCGCAGCACCTGCTGGCCGTGGGGCGGCGGCCGGCCGGCCTCCTCTTCCGCGAGCCGGCGCTCGAGCCGACCAATCTGGTCATGCTCTACCTGGCGGCCGTCGTCATCGGCGCGCTCTCGCTCGGGCGCGGTCCCGCCATCGCGGCCTCGGCCCTGAGCGTCCTGGCCTTTGACTTCTTCTTCGTGCCGCCCTATCTCACTTTCGCGGTCACCGATACGCAATATGTGCTGACGTTCGCGGGCTTGTTCGTCGTCGGGCTGACCATCAGCAGCCTGGCCGCGCGCACGCGCGAACAAGCCGAGGCCGCGCAGCGGCGCGCCGCCGAGACCGTCGAGTTGTACGCCTTAAGCCGCGACCTGGCGGCGGCGGCCTCCCATGACGCCATCGCCCAAACGGTCCTTCAGCATGTCCAGCAGACCTTTGGGCGGGAGGCCATCATCCTGCTGCCCCACGGGGAGCGGCTGGAGCCGCACGCCGCCGCCGCCGATTTCAAAATGGATGAGAACGAGCTGGCGGTGGCGGAGTGGGTCTTCCGCAACGGCGAACCCGCCGGCCGCAACACCAACACGCTCAGCGCCGCCCGGCTGCGCTACCTGCCGCTCAAGACCGCCCGCGGCCGGCTGGGCGTGCTGGGCGTCAAAGGCCCGGAAGACGGCCGGCATCTGCCCCCCGAACAGCGCCGGTTGATGGAGGTCTTTGCCAGCCAGGCCGCGCAGGCGTTTGAGCGCGAGCACCTCTCGGAAACGGCGCGCCAAGCGGAAGTGATGCAGGCCACGGAAAAGCTGCAGACCGCCCTGCTCAACTCGATCTCCCATGATCTGCGGACGCCGCTGGTCTCGATCACGGGCGCGCTCAGCACCCTGCAGGAGGCCAGCCTGGCGCTGGACGAGCCGACCCGCCGGACGCTGGTGGAAAACGCCCGCGAGGAGGCCGAGCGCCTCAACCGTTTGGTGGGCAATTTGCTGGAGATGACGCGGCTGGAGTCCGGCGCGCTGCGGCTGCGCCGGGAACCCACGGAGGTGCAGGACCTGATCGGCGCCGCGCTGGAACAACTGGGACCGCGCGCCGGCCAGCGCTTAATCCGCGTTGACGCGCCGGCCAGCCTGCCGCTGGTGCCGCTGGACTTCGGCATCCTGGTGCAGGTGCTGGTCAACCTGCTCGACAACGCCCTGAAATACTCACCGCCCGCGGCGCCCATCGAGGTGCGCGCGGCCAGCGCCGACGGCGCCTTGCGGCTCCAGGTGGCGGACCGCGGGGTCGGCATACCGCCGGCCGAGCTGGGCCAGATCTTTGATAAATTCCATCGGGTGCAGCATCCCGGTCAGATGGCCGGCACCGGCCTCGGGCTCTCCATTTGCCGGGGCATGGTGGAAGCGCATGGCGGCCGGATCTGGGCCGAAAACCGCCCGGAAGGCGGCGCCTGCTTCACCATTCAACTGCCCATGGAGCCCCGATGACGGACCCCGGCGTGCGCCTGTTGGTGGTGGATGACGAGCCCGCCATCCGGCGCTTTTTGCGCACGGCCCTGACCGCGCACGGCTTTCAGGTGTTTGAGGCCGCCACCGGCCAGGCCGGGCTGGAGGGCGTTGTCGCGCATCGGCCGGATGTGGTGATTTTGGATTGGGGGCTGCCGGATTTGGAGGGCCTGGAAGTTTTGCGCCAGGTGCGGGAATGGAGCCGGGTGCCCATCATCATGCTGACCGTGCGCGGGGCGGAAGCCGATAAGATTGCGGCGCTGGATTCCGGCGCCGACGACTATCTCACCAAGCCCTTCGGGGCCGGCGAACTGCTGGCCCGCCTGCGGGCCGCGCTCCGCCACGCGGCGGCGCCCGCTTCCGGCGCCGCCGTCTTCCAGTCCGGGGGCCTGAGCGTGGACCTGGCGCGGCGCGTGGTCCTGCGCGCCGGCGCGGAGGTGGCGCTCACCCCCACCGAATATGACCTGCTGCGCGTGTTTGTGACGCATGCCGGGCAGGCCCTCACCCACCGGCATCTGATGCGGGAGGTCTGGGGCGCCGGCTATGACGACCTGCATGTACTGCGCGTGAACATCAGCAACCTGCGCCGCAAGATCGAGCCCGACCCGGCCCGGCCCGCGCACATTGTCACCGAACCGGGCGTGGGCTACCGGCTCCGCACCGCGGACTGACCCGCGCTCAAGCGGGGCGGGCCGCCGGAAATGCCGCCGGCCCCTATTCGGCCGGCGCCAGCGTCCGGATGTAGTTCACCACATGCCAGCGCTCGGCTTCGGTCAGCACCGTGGCAAAGGCCGGCATGGCGGTGTCCGGGATCCCCTGGGTAATCCAGGCAAACAACTGAGCA
>JAGOBN010000455.1 GCA_017999235.1 Anaerolineales bacterium
CGGTCTTCAGCGCCGCCACACAGCGCTGGTACGCGCGCAGCGCCTGGGGGCGGTGGTCTTGCTGGGCGTACGCCAGCATGGTCAGCCGGTGGGCGCGCTCCCAGCAGGGGTCACGGGCCAGGATCTGCTGGCAGATCGCCAGGGTCTCGGCGTACTGGGCGTGGGCGGCCAGGGCGCCGGCCAGCCGGTCGGCGGCGCGCAGATAGCGGGCCAGCAGCCGCTCCCGCGTCTCGGTGGCCCAATCATCATAGAGCGCCTCGGGCAGGTAATCGCCGGTGTAAAGCGCCAGCGCGGCCCGCAGGCGCGGGATCGCGGCCGCGCCGTCGCCGGCCGTCAGCAGGCGCAGGCCGGCCTCGGCTTCGCGCTCAAACTCCACCGTGTCCAGCCAGAGATCGGCATCCGGGCGCAGCAGATAAGTGGGGCCGTCGCGGGCGATGAAGGCGGACGGGGCTTCGGCCGGCCGGTCCGGCTCCAGCGCGCGGTAGAGCGCGTTCAGTGCCACTTTGAAATCGCGGCCGGCGGCCTCCGGCGCCAGCGCCGGCCACAGCCGTTCGGTGATCTCCTCGCGCTGCCAGGGCCGGCGCTCCGTCAGCAGGAGCTGGAAGAGCTGGCGGGCTTTCTCGCGTTTCCAATCGCGCGGCTCCAGCGCCTCCGCCCCGCGCCAGACGCGGAAGGTCCCCAGGGTCTGCACCCGCAGTTGGAAGCCGGCGTGCGCGCTCACATCCGGCAGGCCCAGCTCGGCCAGCAGCCGCGTTACGTAAGCGGGGCGGATACGGCGCGCGCGGGCTTCCAGCAGGAGCGGCACCAGCCGGCGCGGATCGGATGGGCCGAGCAAGGTGGCCCGGGTCAGCAGGTTGTCGTACTGGTGCGTCTCGCACAGCGCCAGTAGTTCATCCGCACAGGCGGCCAGCCGCTCGCCCTGGCCCAGCTCCAGATACGCCAGACTCAGCCATAAGCGCGCCGCCGCCCGGCCGAAGGTATCGCCGCACTCGCGGAAGGCCAGCAGCACGCGGTTGAGCACCGGCACAGCCTGGTCCGCGCGCCGGGCGAGCACGTAGCTGGACCCCAGCGCCAGTTCCACCAGGGCCGACACCCACTGATCACCCGCCCACTGGCAGATCTCCACGCCTTCCGCCGCCGTGCGTTCGGCGGAAGCCAGGTCCCCGCCCGGGGCCAAGCCGTAAGCGCGGGTGAGGCCCCACATGGCCTCGGCGCGCAGCCGGCGCACGGAAATTTGGTCGCCTAAGGCGATGGCGGCTTGATAGCACTGAATGGCCTGGTCGCGGGCCTCGGCCAGCGCGATTTGGCCGGCGCGCAGCTGCCACCCGTGGCCCAGCCGCACCAGGCCCACCGTGGTGACGAAGGGCGATTTCAGGCGTTCCCCCAGGGCCACCCCCTCCTGCCCCAGGGCAAAGGCGGTCTCGGTGTTGCCCAGAAAGCTCTGGATCAGCGAGAGCAGCAGCACGGTCTCGCGGTGCGCGCGCGGCGGATGGACCTGGCCGCGGCCGGCCGCCTGTCGTTCGGTTTCCAGCCAGTCTGCCAGGATGTGGCGGGCCTCCTCCAGCCGGCCGGTGCGCAGCTTGACGCGCACGCTGAGCACATCCTCGGTGGGGCCTTCGTCGCGCAGGGCGCGCGCTTCCACGCGCAGGCGTTCGGCCTCATCCGGCTTGCCCATGTTGAGCTTGTTCTCGGCCAGCAGTTCCAGCAGGCGCGCCCGCGTCTCGCGGTCGTTCAGGCCGTCGGTGTAGCGCAGGGCGTCTTGCAGCAGATGCTCGGCCTCGGCCGGCCGGACCGTGTCCAGATACACCAGCGCCTGGCCGCGCAGGGCGCGGCTGATACCGGCCGGATCGCCGCGCGCGCGCCAGGTCTTCTCGGCCTGCTGATACCAGGCCAGGGCCTCGCCGAAGCGGCTCCGCAGCCGGCCGATATCGCCCAGATAGCGCTGGAGCAGGGGCTGGTCGGCCACGATGTCGGGCGGGAGCGCGTCCACCCAGGCGGCCACCGCTTCCAGCCGGCCGGCGCTGATCAAGGCCTCGCCGCTCTGGGCGATGTCGGCGGCGGCGGCCTCGAACGTCTGCGCGGCCAGCCCGTGGTAGATGGCTTCTTCCAGGTCGGCGTGGGCGCGGAAATAGGCGGCGGCGCGCCGGTGGCGTTCGCGCGCGCCGGCCGGATCGGCCGCCCATTGGCCGCGCAAAAAATCATGAAACAGGTGGTGGTAGCGGTAATGGCGCTCGCCCAGCGTGACGATGAACAGGTCGAGGTCCAGCACGCGTTGGAGCAGGGCCTCAGCGTCGGCGGCCTCGGCCACGGCCGCGCAGGCGCCGGGGGTCAACTCGCGCAGCAGGGCGGTGGCGCGCAGGAAGGCGGCCAGGGGCGCCGGCTGACGGCCCAGCACCTCGTTGGCCAGGAAGTCAAAGAGCGTGGTGAGCGATTCAGACGCTGGGCCGGCGGCCAACAGTTCCGCCGTGCTGTGCGCGCCCCGCGCGCGCAGGCCTTGCCAGACCAGTTGCAGCGCGATCGGCCAGCCCTCCGTCTGGTCGGCCAGGGCGGCCACTTCCGCGGCGTTCAAGTGCAGGCCGTAAGTCTCGCGGAAGAGGGCTTCGATCTCGGCCGGCTCAAACGCCAGCTCGCGGCGCGTGAACTCCAGCACCTCGCCGCGCGCGCGCCAGCCGGTGAGGGCCGGGCTGCTCAAGGGATAGCGCGTGGCGAGCAGAACGTGGAGCTCGGGCGGCAGATGGGCCAAGAAGCGCTCCGTCAGAGCCGCCACCTCCGGCGACCCGCCGACGAAGTGGTAGTCATCCACGATCAACAGGGCCGGCCGGGTGATGGTCTCGGCCAGGGCGTTGAGCAGGGCGTCCACCACCGCCGGCCAGGGCTCGGCGCGGCCGGACGCGCCGGCCTCATGCAGCAGCGCCTGCGGCAGATCCGAGAGCGCCGGCAGACGGGTGCGGAACGCGCCGATGAGGTAAACCAGAAAACGCTGCGGATCGGCATCCGCCTCGGACGCCGAATACCAATACACCGGCACGTCCGGCTGGCTGTTGGTCAGCGCGGCCAGGGCCGTGCTCTTGCCGTAGCCGGTGCCGGCCTGGAGCAGGGTGAGCCGGTAATCCAGGGCTTCCCGCAGGCGCGCCGTCAGCGCCGGCCGGGGCAGGGTGCGGCGGGGCGGGCGGGGCGGGGTGAGGCGGGCGCGGAGCAGGAGATCATCGCGGAACATCACCCGCGATTGTAACAGGCGCCGGGTTCAGGCGAACGCGGGTTCCCGCGCTGGCGCCACGGTCATGGCCGGCGTCCACAGCAGGCTCCAATACCAAGCCGCCATCGCGGCCGCGCTGTACGGCTGGTTGTGTTCCAGCCACCAGATCAGCAGGCCGAGCAAAGCCCCGGCCAAGTACTGGGTGGTAATGGTCACGGGCGGCTGGTCCGGCCCCGGCGCGGGCGCGAATTTTACGCGCGCCTCCCGGATCGACTTCTCGATCATGTCATGCAATTGAGCCGCAAAGCGGGCATCACCGTGCCGGCCCAGCAGCCGGCGCAGCAAATCGGCGTGCTGGCCATAGCGCTCAAACATCCGGACGAAAAGCTCGGGGGTGCGGTCTGGGGTGGTGACCTCACCGGATTCAAAAAACTGGGCATATTCGCGGGCGGGGGCCTCGATCACCTCCCGCATGGTCTGGGTCAGCAGATCATATTTGTCTTCATAGTGCAGATAAAACGTGGCGCGGTTCACAGCCGCCTGGCGCGTGATGTCCTGAACGGTGATGGCCTCAAAGCCGCGCTCGCGCACCAAGGTCTGCAGGGCCTCTTGCAGCAGCCAGCGGGTGCGGCGGGCGCGCGGGTCGGGGGAGGAGGAGTTCTTCAACATATTGGCCTCTGCTGTCGCTTATGCGTCACTTGCCTGATCTTGTGTATTGTATTCCGGTTATAGCTTCCATAGAATACTTTTATCTATCAATCGTTAGTTTGACAGCTTATTTTTTCCACAGCTATGTCTTATAAGGCGCAGTGGATGACGAGTATGGCGATTGTTTTTATCCTGATATGAGCCGCGCCGCCCGCTCGATCTACTGGTTTAGTTTCTGGGTGTTTTTGTGCGGGGCCGGCCTGCTGTTTTTCCCCGCCCAACTGCTGGCCCTGCTGGGTCTGGACGCCTCCGCCAGCATGGTGGCGCGGCTGTTTGGGATGGTGGTGTTGATTCTGGCTTTTTATTACTTTCAGGCCGGCCGCGCCGGCACCCTGACGGATTTCTATCGGTGGACCACCTATACCCGGCCGGCCGCGTTTGGCCTGACCGCCCTCTGGGTGCTGGCCGGCCAAGCCAGCCCGCTCCTGCTGGGTTTTGTGATCGTGGACT
>JAGOBN010000456.1 GCA_017999235.1 Anaerolineales bacterium
CCTTCACGTTTAGCGCCCCCGTTTATGATGACCAGGGCAGCCTGATCGAGACCCTGGAAGACGAGGTCTTCGAGTTCGGCGTAAACGAGATCGGCGTGCTGTTCGATTATGCGGGGATGACGGACGGGCAGGATGTGGTCTTCAAGGTCTACATCAACGGCGAAGAAGACCCCTCCTGGCGCGTAATCGCACCCTGGGACCTGGGCGCCGACGGCGCGGCGGAGAAAACCCTGAGCCTGGCCTACAGCGACAACTTTGTGCTGGCGGCCGGCGACTACGAGGTGGAAATGTACGTGGACGGCCGCCTGGCGCAGCGCGGCGCGTTCGCGGTGGTTGAACCGTAACCGTCCGCCGCGGCCGACAACTCAAACGCGCCTGGGACACCATCAGCGTCCCAGGCGCGTTGTTTTTTTACCGGCCGGCCTCTCCGCGCCGGACGCCCAGCATCAGCACCAGCGCCACCCCCATGCAGATGGGCGCCAGCAGCATCACGGCATTGTAGTTGTTGCCGGTCAGCTGGATCAGCCAGCCGTTAGCGTTCGGCCCGACAATATTCGACAGGGTCGAAAACAGATAATACAGGCCGGTGTACGTCCCCAGGCGCGCGGCGCTGGTCAGGTCCACCACCATCGGCAGAGAATTGATGTTGATCAGCGCCCAGGCCGCGCCGGCCGCCATCAGCAACACCCCCAGGACCGGCACCACCCCCAGCACCGGCAGGCGCGTCAGCGGCGTAATCAGCGTGGCGGCCGGCAGCAGGAAGATGGCCAGCATGGCCGCGCTCATCAGGCAGATCCCCAGGCTGATGGTGACGCGCCGGCCCAGCGCCGCGCCGATGTAGCCGGCCGGCAGCGCGAAGACCACAAAGATCAGCGAGAGCTGGCCCAGCAGGCGCGTCCCATCCGCCTCCGTGATGCCCAGATGGTTGATGGCGTACAGGTTAAAAAAGGCCTCGATGGCGCTGTATCCCAGGAACCAGAAGAAGATCGCCAGCAAAAGGCGCAGGGCGCTGCGATCGGGGTCGTTTAGCACCTCGCGCAAGCTGGCCAGCATGCCGGGCTGCGCCTCGGCGGCCGCGTAGTCCTTGGGCTCTTTGATAAAGAAAAAGACCAGCAGCGCCGAGGCAATGACCAGACCCGAACCCATCCAGAACGGGTAGGCCGGGTTCAGCTCATACAGGTTGGCGCCCACCAAAAAAGAAATGATGGCGCCCACGCCGCCCATGAAGTTGATGATGCCGTTGGCCTGCGAGCGGTACTGCGAGGGCGTGATATCGGGCATCAGCGCCACCACCGGCGTGCGCCACAGCGCCATGCTCAACAGCAGGGTGGAGGTGCAGGCCACGAACAGCGGCAGGACCGCCGCCAACGGGATCAGGCCGAAAGCCAGCGCCCCCAGCGGCGCGCCGATCAGGATGAAGGGCATGCGCCGGCCGATCGGCGTCCGCAGGCGATCCGAAAACGCCCCCACCGGCGGCTGCACAAACAAGGCCGCGATGTTATCCAGCGTCATAAAGAACCCCACCAGCGCCGGAGCCAGACCAAATTTCTGGGCCAGAAAAACCGGCACAAAGGCGTTGTAGACGCCCCAGATCACACTGACGCCAAAAAATCCAAAACCGAGCAGAAAAGTCCGTCCGTAACTAAAGCGCATGGGCAGGGTCCTTTAAGAAGTTGGCCGACGCGGGAAGTATACGAGAAATCCGGCCGGCGGGGCGGCCAGGCCAGCGGCGGATCGGAAACTAAAATGGGCGTATGATTGGGGGCGGAGGGGATAACCACATGAGCATTCGCGTCGTCACCGACAGCACTTGTGACCTGCCCGCGGACCTGGTGGCTGAGCACCAGATCACGGTCGTGCCGGCCTACGTCAACTTTGGCGCCGAGAGCCTGCGCGACGGCGTCGATATCACCCGCGAGGCCTTTTACCAACGCCTAGCGGCCGCCCAGCCGCCGCCCACCACGGCCGCGCCCAGCCCCGGCCAATTCCAACAGGCCTATGAGCACCTGGCTGATCAAGGCGTCACGGAGATCATCTCCGTGCATCTGGCCGGGACCTTGAGCAACCTCTTTGCCGCCGCGCAAATGGCGGCGGCGGCCACGGAGCGGGTGCGCGTCATCGCCGTGGATGCGCGCCAGGTCAGCCTAGGGGTGGGCTTTGCGGCGTTAACGGCGGCGCGCGCGGCGGCGGCCGGCCATCGGCTGGCGGACATCGCCGACATGCTCAAGCACTTGGCGCAGCGGACGCGCCTCTTCGCCGTCATCGATACCCTGACATTTCTGCGCCGCAGCGGCCGGCTCAACTTCCTGGAGGCCGGCCTGGGGAGCCTGCTGCAGATCAAGCCCATCCTAACCGTGCATGACGGCCAGATCACCACCGAGCGCGTCCGCACGCGCAACCAGGCCATTCAGCGGCTCGTCGGTTTGCTGCATGACCAACTGCCGGTGGAACAAATGGCGGTGCTGCACACCGCCGCACGCGCCCGGGCCGAGGAGTTCCTGACCGAAGTGCGGCACTTGCTGCCGGCCGGCCCCATCCCGGTGGTCGAGGCCACGCCCGCCATTGGCGTGCATGTGGGGCCGGGCGCGCTGGGGTTTGTGTGTGTGGCGGCGGAGCGCTAGCCGGCGCTGACCGGCAAACTGAGGCGGAACGTGGTCCCCTGGCCGGGGACCGACGCCACGGTCAACTGGCCGCCGTGGGCGTCGGCGAGATTTTTGGCGATGGCCAGGCCCAGCCCCATGCCGCGCGACTCATCCGATTTATAGAAGCGGTCAAAGACGTGCGGCACAGCCTCGGCCGGGATGCCGGCCCCGGTATCCCGCACTTCCATCGTCACCTGGTCGGCCGCCGGCCCAGCCGCCACGGTGACCGTCACCGTCCCGCCGGCGGGCGTGTAGCGCAGCGCATTGGCCAGCAGATTGGTCAGCACTTCCCGCACACGCACCGGGTCCACCTCGGCCAGCGGCACCGCCGCCCCGCTCTCCACGCGCACGGTCACCCCCGCCGCGCCCGCCGCGGCCCGAAAAGCCCCGGCCGCTTCCTCCGCCAGCACCTCTAAATCCGTGGGCTCGCGCTGCAGGCGCAAAGCGCCGCTCTCGGCCAGGGCCAGCGTGCGCAGATCGTCGATCAGCCGGCCGAGCACGCGAGTCTCTTCCAGGATGGGCGTCAGGTGCGCGTCATCGCGCGGGTAGACGCCATCCAGCAGGCCTTCCAGGTTCCCCTGCACAATCGCCAGCGGCGTGCGGAGCTCGTGGGTCACATCGGCCAGCAGGCGCCGGCGCTGCTCGTCATTGGCCTGCAGGCGCGCCGCCATCGTGTTGAAGGCCCGCGCCAGCGCGCGCGCCTCGCCCGGCCCGCGCTCCGCCACGCGCACGCTGTAATCGCCGGCGGACACGCGGCCGGCCGCCTCCATCACGTCCCCCATGGGCGCCGTGGTGCGGCGTAAGGCCCACACGGTGAGGGCCACCCCGGCCCCGCCCACCAGCAAGCCCACCGGCGGCCCAAAGCGGCGCCAATCCGCGCTGGGCGCCAGACCGGGCTCGGCCCCGTGCCAGACGCCGGCCGCCGCATAGAACGCCAGTGGACAGGCCGCGCACGCAAACAAAAACAGGGCCGCCAGCAGCGCGCCAATCCGCCAGAAGAAACGGCCGCGCATCCGGCGCCAGTGGTCCGCCGGCGGCCAGGCTTCGTTTTCGGGCCACCACGGCGGGCGGCGGCGCTGGAAAGAAAAGGGAGGGGGCATGGCGTGGGGGTTGACAACCAGCGCTGGGCGGCCGGGGCCAGGCGCCTCAGCCGGCCGGCCGCGCGTCACTCATCACTAAACTTATAGCCGACGCCATAAACCGTGAGCAGATAGCGCGGCTGGCGCGGGTCCGGCTCCAGCTTGCGGCGCAGATTCTTGATGTGGGCGTCGATGGCGCGCTCGTACGATTCAAGGGCGACGCCGCGCACGGCCTCCAGCAATTGCGCGCGGGTAAAGATCCGGCCCGGCTGAGCGGCCAGCGTGGCCAACAGCGCAAACTCGGTGGCCGTCAGCTCCACCGGCCGGCCGGCCACCGTGGTCTTGAGGCGCGGCTTATCCAGCGTCACGGCGCCGGCGCGGATCACGTCGGCGTCCGGCGGCGGCGCCTCCGCCCGGCGCAGCACGGCCCGCGCCCGCGCCACCAATTCCTTGGGGCTGAAGGGCTTGACCATGTAATCGTCGGCGCCCAGTTCCAGGCCCACCAGCTTATCCGTTTCTTCGCCGCGCGCCGTGAGCATGATGATGGGGACGGCCGAGTCTTTCCGCAGGGCGCGGGTGACATCCAGCCCGTCCAGGCCCGGCAGGCCCAGGT
>JAGOBN010000457.1 GCA_017999235.1 Anaerolineales bacterium
ATCCCGCCCATCCTGGTGGGCCTGTTCCTGGGTGTGGAGGCGCTGGGCGGCTTCCTGGCCGGCATCATCCTCTCCGGCCAACTGCTGGCCGTGTACATGAGCAACGCCGGCGGCGCCTGGGATAACGCCAAGAAGGTCGTTGAGGACGAACCCCGCGATCCGGCCAAGAACTCGGGCAAGCACTCCGAGCGCCATAAGGCGGCCGTGGTCGGCGACACCGTCGGCGACCCGCTCAAAGACACGGCCGGCCCGGCCCTCAACCCGATGATCAAGGTGGTCAACCTGGTCTCGGTCATCATCGCCCCGATCGTGGTGACGTTCAAGGAAATCACCATCAGCACCGTAATCGCCGGCGTCGTCCTGCTGGGCGCGCTGATCTGGGCGGTCATGCGCAGCAAGGGCGGCAGCTCGACGGAACTGATCTAGCCGTTCACCGCCTCCGCGGTTGACCAAACGGGATCGGCCGAGCGCCGGTCCCGTTTTTATTTTGGATTATCATTGCCGCATGTCCGCCGCCATCGTCTCCGTCCCCGCTCCCGAACACGATCATGAAGACCATCCCGAGAACGCGCGGCGTTTGCCCGCCATCGAGAAGGCCATCCACGCCACCGGCCTGCACGGGCGGCTGACGCACTTGGCCGCGCGGCCGGCCACGGACGAAGAGCTGACCCGCGTCCACCCGGCCAGCTATGTGGCCGCCCTGGAGCGCGCCATGGCCCACGCGCCCGGCTACCTGGACCACGCGCCGACCTATTTCACATCCGCGTCGTTCGCGAGCGCGCGGCTGGCGGCCGGCGGCGCGCTGCGGGCCGTGGACGCGGTGCTGGCCGGCGAAGCGGACACCGCCTTCGCGCTGGTGCGCCCGCCCGGCCACCACTGTCTGCCCGACCAGGCGATGGGCTTCTGCCTGTTCAGCAACGCCGCCCTGGCCGCCCGCCACCTCCAGGCGCGCGGCCTCCAGCGCATCCTGATCGTGGACTTCGATGTCCACCACGGCAACGGCACCCAGGCGGCGTTCTACGCCGATCCGTCGGTGCTCTTCATCTCTACGCACCAGCAGGGCATTTACCCGCTCTCCGGGGCCGAAGACGAGACCGGCGCCGCCGACGGCCAGGGCGCGACGATCAATGTCCCCGTGCCGGCCGGCGCCGGCGACCGCGCCTTCGCGCGCATCCTGGAAACCCTCATCGCGCCGGCGGCCGCGCGCTTTCAGCCGGATTTTCTGCTCGTCTCGGCCGGTTACGACGCCCACTGGCGCGATCCGCTGGCCGCGCTCCAGCTCTCCACCACCGGTTACTTTCAACTGGTGCGCGGCCTGCGCGCGCTGGCCCAGGCCCAGTGCGCGGGCCGGCTGGCCCTGATCCTCGAGGGCGGCTATGACCCGCACGCCCTGGCCGACAGCGTGGCCGCCTCCCTGCACGCCCTGCTCGGCGAGGACAGCGCGCCCGATCCGCTCGGCGGCGCCCCTTATCCAGAACCGCTGGCCCGCGTGGAAGCCGCGCTCTATCGCCTGCGCGCCCGCCACGCACTGTGAGGCGGGCCTTAGTCACCCAATCCTGCCCGCCTCCGGCTCCAAATTCGGTTGCAAATTGCCTGAATTCATAGGATACTCCTCGCAGGAGAGGCTATTTCCTATGGCAGAAATCGGGCTGCGCACGTATTTGCATCAAATCGATGGTCTGATCGAGCAGCGCCAGCTCGACGACGCCATCGCGCACTGCAAGCACATCCTCACCCACTACCCCAAGAGCCTAGATACCTATCGGCATCTCGGCAAGGCGCTGCTCGAAAAGAGCCGCCACGGCGACGCGGCCGATATTTTCCAGCGCGTGCTCTCGGCCCTGCCGGATGATTTTGTGGCGCACGTCGGCATGTCCATCGTGCGCGAAGACGAGGCCAACCTGGAAGCCGCGCTGTGGCACATGGAGCGCGCCTTCGAGTCCAACCCCGCCAACTCCGCCATTCAGGAAGAACTGCGGCGCTTGTATGGCCGGCGCGACGGCGTGCTGCCCAGCCGCGCCCGCCTCACCCGCGGCGCCCTGGCGCGCTTGTATGTTAAAGGTGAGCTGTATCCCCAAGCCGAGGCCGAGCTGCGCGCCGCCCTGGCCGACGACCCGGAACGCCTGGACCTCAGCACCCTGCTGGCCCGTGTCCTGCTGGAAACCGGCCGGCGCGCCGAAGCCACCGACCTGGTCACCCAAATCCTGCATCAACTCCCCTACAGCCAGGAAGGCAACCGCCTGCTGGCCGAGATCCTGCACGCTCAGAACCGCGCCGACGACGCCAAGATGTACCGCCAGCGGCTCGAAGCCCTGGACCCCTACGAAGCCTTCGCCGACGGCCATGGCAGCAATCTGGTGAACGACGATGTGGTGCGCGTGCCGGAATTGGCCGAGATCCAGACGGCGACGGCGGAGGCCTCCGCCACGCCGGATTGGGCGGTCTCACTGGGCGAGACCACGCCGTTTGGCGAGCCGCTGGAAGCGGCCCCCGGCGATGAACCGGAATGGCTGCGGACTGGCACCGGCTTGCTGACCGCTCAGCCGGCCGCCGTCACCGGCGCGCCCGATCTGCCCGTCGCCGGCGAAGTGCCGGATTGGCTCAAAGACATGGAGCCGGCCGCCGCCGCCCCGGCGCCCGAACTGCCGGATTGGATGAAGGCCACCACCGGCATGCAGACGGAAGCCCCGGCGGAACCCGGCGAACGCCCCAAAAAACAAACCGGCAGCCTGAGCGGCTGGCTCAAGTCCGACGAGCCGCCCGCCGGGGCCGAGGCCGGCGCGCTAGCTCCGGCCGATCTGCCCGACTGGATGAAGGATATTGCGCCGCCGGCCGCGGATGAGCCCGCCGCCCAGCGCTTGGATGACTTTCCGGAGTGGATGCAGCAAGCCGCGCCCGTCGAAAGCGCGCCGTCCTGGATGACCGGCCCCCTGGGTCCCCTCGACGAGGCGCCGGCCACGGCCTTTGATGTCAATACCCGCCGCATCGAGGCCGCCGAACCGGCCGAGGATCTAGAGCCCGGCGCGCTGCCGGAATGGCTGAAAGCGTCGGCGGCCGGCGGGGCTACGGCCGCGCTGGAACTGGGCGAACTCCCGCCGATTGACACGGACGAGCTCCGGGCGATTGAAGCCGGCGAACTGCCCGCCTGGCTCAAAGCCGCCGGAGCCGGCCCGGTCCCCGCCCAGCCCGCGGAGGCCGAAACGCCGGCCGCTGAAGCCGAAGGTCTGCCGGATTGGCTCAAAGCCGCCAGCACCGAGCCGGCCGCTGGCGAGGTGGAAGCGCCGGCCGCGCAAGCCGAAGGTCTGCCGGATTGGCTCAAAGCCGCCAGTGCCGAGCCGGCCGCTGGCGAGGTGGAAGCGCCGGCCGTTGAAGCCGAAGGTCTGCCGGATTGGCTCAAAGCCGCCAGTGCCGAGCCGGCCGCTGGCGAGGTGGAAGCGCCGGCCGTTGAAGCCGAAGGTCTGCCGGATTGGCTCAAAGCGATCGGCGCCGACTCGGCGCCCGCCCAGCCCGCCGCATCCGCCGTCGATCTGCCCGATTTCCTGCAGCCGGCCTCTGCCGCCGCGATCGAACGCGCCAACGCGCCCGTGGATTGGGAGGCCGCGCCGCCGCCCACACCAGACGCCGCCGCCGAAGACGCCGCCGCCGAAGATGGCGTGCCGGATTGGATCAAGGCCATGGCGCCTGATCTGTCCGCGCCTTCCCCCGCGCCCGCGGCTGAAGACGCGCTGCCGCCCGTGGCTGAAGACGAACTCCCCGACTGGCTAAGACCCGCCGGCGCGGCCGCCGGTGCGGCCGCCATCGGCGCCGGGTTAGCGGGTTTGGCCGCCGCGGCCGGGCCGAGCGAACCGGCGGCGGAGCCGGCCGCGGAAGCGGAAGCCGAGGCCTTGCCCGATTGGCTCACGTTCGAGGCCGAAGCGCCGGCGCCCAGCGCCGCCCTGACGCCCGCCGACGACATGCCGGATTGGCTCAAGTCGGCGATGGAGCCGGCGGCAATACAGCCGGCGGCCGCCGAGCCAGCGGTGAGCGAGGCCGCCGCCCCGGAACCCGCCGACACGGCCCCGCTGTCCATGCCGGCGGCGCCCGTCTGGCTGCCCACCCCCGCCCCGGCGGAAGCGGCCGAAGAGCCGGCCGCCGATCTGCCCAGTTGGGCGCAAGTGGCTGAGCCCCCGGACGCCGTGGATGAACTCGGATATTCAGCTAAAGATGTGCCGGACTGGCTGCGGCAGCCCGGACAGCCAGCCGCGCCGCCGGCCGCGGAATGGCTGCGCGCCCCCGCAGAAGCCGCCCTCCCCCCGGTGGGTGAGCCGGCTTTGCCGGATTGGCTGACACCGGC
>JAGOBN010000458.1:0-2192 GCA_017999235.1 Anaerolineales bacterium
CGGCCAGCCCGCCCACGTAAATCACCAGGGCCAGCGCCAGGCTGCCGATAAAATCAACCGTGGGAAAGAACACGGACGTGATCAGGGCGGCGCGGTTGGTGGCGGTGAGCAGGTTGCCGTTGATGTTCTCGGCGAACAAGCGCTGGTTGAGTTCCTCGCGGCTGAAGGATTGCACCACGCGCACCCCCATGATGTTCTCATTCAGCACGGCGTTGACCCAGCCAATGGCGGACCGCACCTGGCGGTAGCTGGCGCGGGCGCGCCGGCGGAAGATCTCGGTGGCCACGGCCATCAGCGGCAAAACCAGAAAGCTGAGCAGGGAGAGCTGCCAGTTGAGCGCGAACATCGCCACGGTGATGCCGAACAGGTCGAAGAAATCCCGCGCCACGGCGATGATGGCCCAGACGATGAATTCGCGGATCACCGAGACATCGTTGACCACGCGCGAGACCAGCCGGCCGGTGGCGTAGCGGCTGTAGAAGCCCAGCGCCAGCGCCTGGAGGTGATCAAAGATCTGCCGGCGCAGATCGTAGATGATGTCCTGGCCGGTGGCGGCCATGATGCGGATGCGGAAATAAGTGCCGGCCCAAAAGGCCAGGCTGGCGAGCACGTACAAAACCACCGCCTGGCCCAGCCGGGTGAGGTTGCCCTGCGCCACACCCTCGTCCAAAGCGATTTTGATCAGATACGGGCCGGAGACATAGCCAGCCATCGCCGCGGTCATGCACAACAGGGCGATGAGCAGCTTCCAGCGGTAGGGCGCCACGTACGCCCACAGCCGGCCCGCGATCTTGGGGTCATAGGCTTTGCCCAGCAGGTCATCATCGGCGTTCGGGTTGGCCGGCGGCGCCGCCGGTTGAGGAGGGCTGACTGTTTTGGTGGTCATAGTGTTTTGACGATGGACGTCCAGCGCGGGCCGCCGGTTGAAACCGCTACTTGACCGCGCTCGGCCGCAGGGCGTCGGCTTCGGGCTTGTTGTGCGTGTCCGGCCGCGCCGCTTTGGGCTGCGCCTCGGCCTCCGGCTCATCCGCCTCCGGCTCGCCCGCGTCATCCAGGAACAGCATCTCGCGCTGGAACTGCTCCTGGTCCTTCAACTGCAGGTTGTAAATCTCCTGGTACACGCCGGGCTGGGCCACCAGGTCGGCGTGCCGGCCGCGCTGAACGATGTAGCCCTGGTCCAGCACCAAGATCAGATCGGCGCGCTTGACGGTGGACAGGCGCTGGGCGATGACGAACGTGGTGCGGCCGCGCATCAAGGTCTCCAGCGCCTGCTGGATCAGATACTCAGTGCGCGTGTCCACGCTGGAGGTCGCATCATCCAGGATCAGGATGCGCGGGTCGGTGAGCAGGGCGCGGGCAATGGCCACGCGCTGGCGCTGGCCGCCGGAGAGCGTCACCCCGCGCTCGCCCACCACGGTGGCGTAGCCTTCTGGCAGCGCCTGGATAAACTCATGCGCGCGCGCCGCCCGCGCCGCGGCCACAATCTCGGCCTCGCTCGCCTCCGGCCGGCCGTAGGCGATGTTCTCGCGCAGCGTGGCCGAGAAGAGCAGGGAGGCCTGCAACACCAGGCCGATCTGCGAGCGCAGCGAGCGCAGCTCCACCTGGCGGATGTCCTGACCATCAATCAGCACGCGCCCGGCCGAGGGGTCATAGAAGCGCGGGATCAGGTTGATCAGGCTGGTCTTGCCGCTGCCGGTGGGGCCGATCAGCGCCACCACTTGATCCGGCTGGACCTCGAAATCCACATGGTGCAGGGCCGGCCGCTTGGCGTCGCCGCGGTAGCTGAAGGAGACGTCTTCAAAGCGCACCTGGCCGCGCGCGGGCGGCAGGGCCGGCGCGTGCGGGGCCGAGCGGATCTCTTCCGGGATGTCCAGGATTTCGTAGATGCGCTGGCCGCCGGCGGCGGCCTCGCCCAGCGCGCCAATGGCAAACCCCAGCTGCTGCGCCGGCCCGGCCAGCATCAGCAGATAGGCGTTGAAGGCCACCACCTCGCCCAGCGTCAGCGCGCCCGTCATCACCCGGCCGCCGCCCACCCACAGCACCAGCGCCGTCGCCGCCATCACCAGCACGGTCATGCTCGGCAAATAGGTCCCCCACGTCCGCACCACGCGGACGCGCGCGGCGTACAGTTCGCGGTTGGCCGTGGCGAACTTGCCCACTTCATGGTCGCCGCGCGCGAAGGCTTTCACCAC
>JAGOBN010000458.1:2292-4327 GCA_017999235.1 Anaerolineales bacterium
GCACGGTCATGCTCGGCAAATAGGTCCCCCACGTCCGCACCACGCGGACGCGCGCGGCGTACAGTTCGCGGTTGGCCGTGGCGAACTTGCCCACTTCATGGTCGCCGCGCGCGAAGGCTTTCACCACCTGCACGCCGGTGGCGAACTCCTGCACGGCGGCCGAGACCGCGCCGAGCGCCTGGTCCACGCGCAGGAACATGGGCTCGACGATGCGCCCCAGCCGCAGGGAGATCAGCACCAGCCCCACCAGCGGCGCGGCGCTCACCAGCGTCAGGAGCGGGCTGGCGCGGACCAGCAGGATGGCGATGCCGGTCAGGAGCAGGGCCAGGTTTAAGAGATCTAGGCCGCCCTGGCCGATAAAGCGCGAGAGCGCGCTGACATCTTCGGTGCAGCGGCTCATCAGCTGGCCGGTCTGGGTCTGGTCGTGAAAGCCGAAGTGCAGGCGCTGGATTTTGTCGTACAGGGCGTTACGGAGATCATAGCCGGTCTGGTTCACCAGCCACTCGCCCAGGTAACGGCGGAAGAAGGCGAAGACCGCGCGCAGCGCCCCCACCCCCACGATGACCAGCGCGGCCTGGCCCAGCAGGGCCGGGTCTTGGGCGCGCAGGCCGTCATCGATGACGAACTGGATAATGGTGGGGGTTACCAGGCTGGTGGCGGTGACGCCCAGCAGGCAGACCAGCAGGGCGGCCATGGGCCACGTATACCGGCGTTGAGCAAGCAAAAAACGCGTCAGGCTGGACATGGCGGCTCCAAACAGCCGGCGCTCTGGGGGCGCGCGGGGAAAACGATTCTACCGCAGGCGGGCGGGGGCCGGCTCAGGAATTCGACCGCGCCGCGCGCTCCGCCAGGTGGGCCAGGGTCAAGCCCCAGGCGGCGGCGCAGGCGATATTGGGCAGGCCGCCATTCCGCAGCAGGGGCATGATCTCGGCGCGGGGCGTGGGGTGGGTGGTGAGGGCCTCGGTCTCGTCCAGGTGGGGCGCGGCGACCAGGGTCAGGTGTTCAGCCAGGAAGAGATGCGCGGCGGTGTCGGCGCGGTTGGTATCCAGGACATAGGCCCCCAGGGAGGTCCACCGGCCGGCGACATAGCCGGTCTCTTCGAGCAGTTCGCGCCGCGCGCCGGTCAGCGGCGCCTCGTCGGGCGTAGTGAGATAGCCGGCGGGAAAATCAAACACCGGCCGGCCCACCCCGTGCTTGTACTGGCGCACGAGCAGGACCTGGTCGTCGTCGGTCAGCGCCACCACCAGGCTGTAGCTGCGGCCCGGCGTGAGCACATAGTCCGGGATCACGGCCCCGTTGGGCAATTGCACGGTCTGGCGGATGACCCTGAGCCAGGGCGAGAAATCCACCAGGGTCTCGGATTGCAGAACGCGCCACGGCAAAGGCTCAGACATGGGGGGCGGGGCTGGGCGGCCGGCGGTCGGCGTCAACCGTCCAGCGTTACTCAGGCGGCTCGACCGTGAACGCGATGGTCTGCTCGTCCACCACCTGGCGTTCGTCGAATTGTTCCGGGGTCTTCAGGTAATACATCAGCAGGCGCAGGGCGTGCGCGCCGCGCGGTTCGGGGCTGCGCAGGTGGAGCGTAAACTCAAAATCCTGCTCCATGGCCTCGATCAGGCTCATGCTGGCCACCACCCGCCCTTCGGCGTCGGTCACCCAGGCCTCCACGCTCGGCCGGTCCAGAAACGGCGGAAAGCGGAAGCTCAATTTGACGCGCCGGCCGTCCGCATACGGCGTGACCGCCACCTGCTCAAAGCGCATTTCCTCCCGCGCGCGCGGCGCCGGCACGTCTTCGGGGTCATCATATAAGGGCAAATCACTCATGCGGCGATTATAGCGTACCGCCCGCGGCTCCCGTATAATCTTTCCATCACCCAATTCCTCAATCCCCAATCACCAATCACCAATCCCCTCATGTCCCTGCCCGATCTGGCTACCCCACTCCTCGCCTGGTACGCCGCACACGGCCGGACCTTGCCCTGGCGCGGCGCGCGGGATCCGTACCGGGTCTGGATCGCGGAGATCATGCTCCAGC
>JAGOBN010000459.1 GCA_017999235.1 Anaerolineales bacterium
GGTCAACAGCGCGTGGATGGTGTTCTGGCTGACTTCCACCGCCTGCCCCGCCGCCGAACGCGCCGGCGGAAACGTCAGATCCGCGTCGGTGGTCAGGCTGTTGGTGGTGGCGGCGCCGGCGAAAGGCTCGGCCAATAAGCCGAGCAGTGTCTCCACCTCGGCCGACCGGGTGTGCGGCTGTTTGCGCCACAGGTTGTCAAAGTAATGGGCATAGTCCGCCAGCCGCGGCGCGGAGGCCAGCCAAGCGCGCAAGCCCGCCGCGTCCAGGGCCAAGAGCTCCGGCTCGATAAACGCACTGGCCGCCAGCAGCTGGCTCTGCAGCCCCTGGGCGCGGCCCCAGCGTTGGCCGGCGGCGGTGTTCGTGGTGTCGGTGAAGTAGTCCACGGCGCAATACGCGACCACCCGGTCCGCGCGGCCGCGCAGCGCAAACCAGGCGTCCAAGACATCCGCCAGCTGCTTCGGATCGGCCCCCAACTGCCCTTGATACCGGCTCAACGCCGGCAGCTCCGCGAGCAGGGCCGCCATCTCCGCTTCCAGAGCGGCCAGGTCGGGGAAGACGCTCGCGGCGTTCCAGGTCTGTTCGGGCGCCAGGGCGGCCCGCGGCGGGACAGTCACAGGCATAACGGTCCTTTCGAAATGGGGGGCGGGTCAGCGCGCGGCCAGAATTTCGGCCAGGTGCCGGCAGTGCACCGGCCGGCCGTCGCGATGCAGGCCGCCCTGGATATGCAGCAAACAACTCATGTCACAGCCCACCAGGGTCGGCGCCCCGGTGGCGGCCAGGTTCTCGATCTTCTTATCCAGAATCGCGCCGGACAGGTCGCCGTGCTTGACGGCAAACAGCCCGCCGAAGCCGCAGCATTCCTCGGCGCCGGTCAGCGGCACCAGTTCGGCGCCGGCCACCTGCGCCAGCAGCGCGCGCGGCTGGTCTTTGACGTGTTGATAGCGCAGCAGGTGGCAGGAGGCATGGTAGGTCAAGCGGCCCGGAAAGCGGGCGCCTACGTCCGTCACGCCCAGGACGTCCACCAGGAACTGCGCGAACTCATAAGTCCGCGCCGCCACCGCCCGCGCCCGCGCCAAATTGGCCGGATCAGCGCGGAACAGGTCCTCATAGGCGTGGGTGATCATCGCCGCGCACGACCCGGAGGGCACCACAATCGGGTCCGGCGCGGTCGGTTCGAAGAGCTTCAGGAATTGGAGGGCCACCTGTTTGGATTCCGCCCGGAAGCCGCCGTTGTAGGCCGGCTGGCCGCAGCAGGTCTGCTCGGTCAGGAAGCGGACCTCCACGCCCAACCGTTCGAACACGTCCACCACCGCCTCCCCCACGTGCGGGAAGAGCGAATCGACAATACAAGTGACAAACAATTGGATGCGCGCGGGCCGGCTGGAAGTAGGCGGTGTCATAGGCGTCACGGACGAGTGGGATGGGCCAATTATAACGGCTAGTGCCCTGTCCGCCTGGGCCAGATGGACTCGAGCTACCGGTTGTAAGCGTCAAGCGGGGCATGCCTGTCCATCCTCAGGCGGACGGGGTACTAATGGTTAATGCGCAGGAGGCGGCCAAAGGTCCATGCTAAAATCCTCCCACGCTTCCACCCGGCGGGCTTTCTTTTCCACTACCCATGCGCCGTCTCGCTCTCCCCTTGGTTCTCGGCCTGGTCCACGGCGTCAACGACGGCGCCGCCGGCTTCCGGCTGGCTCACCGACCGCCTGGCGGCGGCGTCAACGGCCGTCATCAGCCCCTCCCCCGCCTTTCAATCACCTGACCCACCATGACCCAGCGCTCCGTCCTTTATGAACTGGTCGTTCACCTCGACACCGCCGCCTGGGGCGTGGCGTGTCCGCTGGATCAAACGCTGATCGGGCCGGTGGCCTATGGCTGGGATCGGTTTCGACGCGACCCAGACTCGCTGACGTTTGGCGGCGGGCTGTTGGCGGGCTCGCCCCTGCCCGGCACCCGGCGCATGATCTTCTGCGGCTACTCGCCGCAGTGGGAAGATTTCTATGTCTCGGCGCTGGGCGGAGCCATGCACGTCTTTCACCGCTGCGGCCTGAATTACGTCTGGCTGCGCGGCCGCGCCCCGCGCGATTCGGTGTTGATCATCAATCTCCGCGACGGCGAATACTCCGTGCGGCTGGAGCCGCTTGACCCTGAAGCCCTCTGGGCCGGCTGGACCGACCCCGCCGGCCGGACCTGGACGGATTTCTACGCGCTCCAGCAGGCGGTCTTTCACCAATACCGCGGCGAGTACACCGGCGACAACGTGCGCGTGCTGGCGGTGGGGCCGGCCGCGCGGCTGACCCCGGAAGGCGCCATCGGCTCCAACGCCGTGAAGCGCGGCGAGCTGAGCGTCATCGACGATTGGGCCGGCCGGGGCGGCCTGGGCTCGCGCCTACTGCAGCACCACCGGATCGCGGCCGTGGTCTTCGGCGGCGACTGGGCCGATCCGGCGCTCAAGGCCGGCCGCGAACTCGACGCGTACTTCCTCGAGCACTTCGGCCAGAAAGCGATCCAGGCGGACCTGGCGCTCAGCGAGAAGTACCGTTATGTGCCGCAGTTCGAGACCGGCGGCACGTTTGGCGTCAACATGCACACCGCCAACGACCGGTTGTTGAGCTTCAATTACCAATCCATCTACGCCTCGGAAGCCGAACGCCTCCAGCTGCACGACACCTTTATCCTGGACCATTACCTGCGGCAGTTCAACGCCGAGACCATCGCGCCGCGCAACTTTGACCATTGCGGCGAGCCGTGCGCCGTGGCCTGCAAAAAGTTCGTGGGCGAGTACAAAAAGGACTACGAGCCGTACGCCGCCCTCGGCCCGCTGTGCGGCGTGTTTGATCAGCGTGCGGCCGAGCGCCTGAACAAGCGCGTGGACGGCCTGGGCTGGGACGCCATTCAGGCCGGCGGCCTGCTGGCGTGGCTGATGGAGCTGAGCGCGGCCGGCCTGCTCCCGCCCGCCGATTTCGGCCTGCCGGCCGAGGGGCCGCGCTTTGGGCCGGCCGGCCGGCCGCTGCCGGCCGTGGCCGAGTTTGATCGGGTGGCCGACTCCGCCCACAACGCCGCTTACGCGGCCGCGCTGATCGAGATGATCTTCTTCACCCCGGCCGGCGCGCCCTTCCGCCAGGGCCTGCGCGCGGCCGCCAACTGGCTGGACGCGCGCTACGGGATCGATTCCCGCAACCGCGCCGTCTACGTGGCGCACGGCGCGGCCGGCGGCATGGTCCCTAATCAGTATTGGACGCCGGGGATGTTCGCGCCCATGCCCTTGATGGGCAAGTATTTCTCGTATTACGAGAACAAATTCCTGCCGCCGCGCGCGCTCGGGCGCAAGAACGTCGAACGGTTTGTGTATGAGCTGTATTCGGAGAACACCGGCGCCTGCCGCTTCCACCGCAAGTGGACCGAAGCTATCATTGACGAAATCATCACCAGCCACTTTGAGCTGCCCGAGCTGGATTATTGGGCCATGAACTTCCGGTTAGCCAAGGCGATCCATGATCACCAGTCGGCGCGCGGCGCGCCGTGGGAGAGCGCCCGGGTACACGACTTGATCTTTGGGTTTCTGGAAAACTGGGAACAGGACGGGCTGGCCGACCCAGAGCTGGTGGACTGGCTGGCCCGCTTCCGGGCGGATCGGCCGGCCGCGGCGCGCGCCTTTTGGGATGAGCTCTACGCGGGCATGGCGGAGGCTTTCGCCGCCGGCTTTCCGGAGCCGGCGCCCACCCTCCGCAAACCGGCGGCCTGATGGCGGGGACTGAACTTTCGGCGGCCGTCCTCCTGCTGATCGCGCTGGCGGCTCTGAGCGCCGCGGCGCTCCTGGCGGCGCGGCACGCCCGGGCCGCCCGCCGCCACGCTGAACAACGCTTTGAAGACCTGCTGGCGATGGCGCCGGACGCGGTGGTGGGGGTGGCGCCGTCCGGCCGCATTGCCTTCGTCAATCCGCAAGCCGAGGCGCTGCTGGGCTATCCCCGGAGCGAACTGGTGGGCCAGCCGCTGCAGACGCTGCTGCCGGAGGTGGCGGCCGGCCACGCCGAACACATCGCCGAGTATCTGCGCCACCCGGTCAAGCGCCGGATGGCCGAGCGCCGGCCGGTGATGATCCGCCAGCGCGACGGCCAATGGTGCCCGGTGGAAGTCATGCTCAGCCCGACGCACACCCCGGCCGGCCTGGCCGTCACCGCCATCCTGCGGGACCTGCGCTACCTCAAGGAAGCCGAAGCCCAGCTGCGGCTGCAGGGCGTGGCGCTGGAATCCGCCGCCAACGGCATCGTCATCACCTCGCGCAGCGGCGAGATCCAGTGGACCCACCCG
>JAGOBN010000460.1 GCA_017999235.1 Anaerolineales bacterium
ACCCTCGCCCTGGTGTTGAAAACGACGGCTACCCGCGGCGCCGGCGATGCGTGGCCGGCGGCGCGCTGGTCTCGCAGAAAGCCGCGAAGCCCCGCGCCAGTTGATCGGCCGGCTGGCCGTCCAAATCGGCTTCGGACAGCCACTCATGCAGAGCATACTCCAGCGCTTTGCGGGTGGGGCCGGCCTCGGGCTGCAAGTGTTCCGGCAGCAGCGGCCAAATTTCGGCCTGACAGGCCGTGATCTTCCACTCCAGCGCCCGGTGCTTCAGTTCGTCCACCGCCGCCGTCAGGTTGTCCAGATCATTCGCGCGGACGGCGTCATTGGCCATGACCTGCCGCGCCAGGTAGATCGCTTCACACACCACCGACAGCGACGCGGTGTGCAGGCCGCCCGGCTCCAACGTGGTGGCGATGCGATAGACCAATCCTTCCAGGCCTTCCAGTTCCTGGCCCAGGGTGCGGCGATTGGCTTCCGGCTCGGTCGTGTCGGTCATGGCTCAGCCTCCGGTGGCGTAATAGCAAGCAGTGGCTTAGTTATAGGCCAAACAGGCCGGCCGCGCAACCCGGATACGGGTTGGATGCATTGGGCGCCCCTATCCATTCCGGATCCCGCCGGGTGCGCTCACCCGCCCAGCCATTGGGCGGCATCCTTGGCCAGCTGGGCCAGCGGCGCGCGCCGGACGGTGCAGCGCGGCAGCGAATCCAGGAAGGCGCGCCCGTAGCCTTTGCTCAGCAGGCGGCGATCCAGCAGCACCACCACCCCGCGGTCGCTCTTGGTGCGGATCAGCCGGCCGAAGCCCTGGCGGAATTTGAGCACCGCCTCCGGCACGCTGTATTCGTCGAAGGGGCGCTCAAAGGTCTCCGAGCGGGCGGCGATGATCGGGTCATCCGGCACGTCAAAGGGCAGGCGCGTGATGACCAGCACCGAGAGCGCGTCGCCGGGCACGTCCACGCCTTCCCAGAAACTCTTGGTGCCGAGCAGCACGCCCGCGGCCGAAGTCTTGAAGTTCTCCAGCAGCATGGTGCGCGAAGTGCCGTCGGATTGGTCATACAGGTCGATGCCGACCCGTTGGAGCGGCCCGCGGATGGCGTTGGCGGTCTGCTTGAGCTGGGCGTAGGACGTGAAGAGCACCAGGGTCCGGCCGCGCGTGGCCTTGCACAGGTCGGTCAGCGTCTTGTCCAACGCCCGCTGGTATTCGGCTTTGAGCTGCGGCTCCGGCATATCGGTGGGGAGATATACCAGGGTGGAGGTCTCGTAATCAAACGGCGACCCGACCGCCAATTCGTCCACATCGCGGGCGTTGAGCCGGCCCTTGAGGTAAGCGAACTGGCCGGCCGTGGTCAGCGTGGCCGACGTCATCACCACCGCTTGCTTGGACTGCCAGAGGTGCTTCTCCACTAGACTGCCCACGTGCAGGGGCGCGGCATTGAGCGAGAGCCGCCCATCCCGGCTGGTGGCTTCGGCCCAGTAGATCTTGAGCGGGTCCGGTTTGGAGACCAGGCCGGCGCTGTTCTCAACCACGGCCGTGAGGTAGCGCACCCCTGACCCGACCGAGGCGGCCAAATCCTCGGCCTGATCAAATTCCACGTCCGGGTCTTGCGCCCATTTCACCAGCGCGCCCTGGATGCGGTTGAGCGAGCCGGCCAGCGCCTCCAGCACCGGCCGCAATTGGTCCCACTGGATCTCCACTTCGCCCCACTGCGCCAGGGTGCGGGTGGCGGGCGTGATCCGCACATTCTGGCCGTAATCCCCGATCGGCCGGCCGTCGCGGCGCTCCAGCATGAAGCCGGCCACGCTGTCAAAGAAGGCGCGCGCCAAAGCCAGCGCGGTGAGGGCGCGTTCGCCGGCGCCGATGGCCTCGGCTTCCAGGGCCGCGTACCACTCCAGCGGCACGGCCTCGCGGGCCAGATGGAGCACCTCGCCCAACAAGCCGGCGCTGGGCGTGCCCAGTTCCTTCATCTGCCGGTCAAAATCCGCCTGGCCCAGTTCAAACGACAGGCCGTCCGTGGTGGCGGCCTCCAGGTGATGGGCCTCATCCAGCACCAGGTAGCCATAGGCTGGCAGGACTCGGCTTTCGGTGGCGATATCGGCCAGCAGCAGGGCGTGGTTGACCACCAGGACGTGCGCGGCCTCGGCCGCCTTGCGCGCCTGATAAAACGGGCAGGTGCCGCGCATCCGGTCGCGGCAGGTATCCAGCGTGCAGTTCTCGTCCTCGGCCGAGAGGCGCGCCCAGCCGGCGCGGTCGATGGGCCCCAGCGAGATCGGCTGGCGGTCGGCCTCCGGCTGGCTGAGCCAGACCAGCACCTTGGCCAGCACCCGCATCTCCTCGGCGGATTTCGGCCGATGGCGGCGCATGTTGTCCAGCCGGCGCGGGCAGAGGTAATTCCCCCGGCCCTTGAGCAAAGCGGCCCGGAAATCCAGCCCGAGCGCGGCCCGCAAGTCCGGAATATCTTTGTTGATCAGCTGGTCCTGCAGATTGATGGTGTTGGTGGAGACGACCACGCGCTGGCCGTTTTGCAGCGCCCAGTGGACGGCCGGGATGAGATACCCGAAACTCTTGCCGGTGCCGGTGCCGGCTTCCACCAGCAGGTGCTGGCCCTTGGAAAAGGCCTCGGACACGGCCTTGAGCATCGTCACCTGCTCCGACCGATACTCGTATTGCGGAAAGTGCCGGGCGAACGGGCCGCCCGGCTCCAGGATGGCGGCCAGCTCGTCCACATCCAGGGGCCGGAGGGTTTCGGCCGGCGCCAGGGCGCGCAAGTCTTTGTCCGGCGGCGCGAAGAGCGGCCCGCCGGCCCGGCCGCCGCGCCGGCCGCCGGCCAGCTCCTTGGAGCGGGCGCGCATGGCGTCTTCAAAAAAGTGGCCGGCCGCCCATTCCACCTCCTGGCTGAGGTTGGTGATCTCGGCCAGCACCTCCAGCGGCAGGGCCAGGGCGATCTGGAACAACGCCTGATAGACCGCCACCGTCACGCGGCAATCGTCCAGGGCGCGGTGGGTGGCCGGCAGCAGGACCCCCACTTCTTTGGCCAGCGCGCCCAGGTTGTAGCGGCCGGCCGAGGGCAGCAGCGCCGCGGCCAGGTTGTAGGTGTCGGCCACGTCGTTATAGCGCAGGATCTTTTTGGCTTGCAGAAAGCCCAGGTCGAACTTGACGTTGTGGCCCAGGACCGTCGCCTCCCCTACAAAGTCTTCCACCGCCGGGAGCACCTCGCTGAGGCGCGGCGCCTTGGCCACCATCGCATCGCTGATGCCTGTCAGGTTGACAATGGGGGCCGGGATCGGCCGGCCGGGGTTGACGAGCGTGCTGTATTCAGCCTCCACCCGGTCGCCTTTGAAGCGCACGGCGCCGATCTCAATGATGGCGTCCTTTTGGGAGTCGAGGCCGGTGGTCTCCAGGTCTATGGCGACAATGGTCTGAGTCATGCGGGCAGTATATCAGAACAAGTGTCCGGCATTTACCAAATGCCGCGCTCGGCGCCGGCCGTTTCCGGCTATGGTATGATCCCGCTTGTGCCTTTGTAAAAGCCTGACGGCTGAGCCAATCGAACGTCCGCAAAATGGCGGGGAGCAGTGCGCGTGCGCCTGAGCTCCCCGCCTCTGTATTTGCGCGCCAAACGCCCCGGCGCACGTTCACAGCCAGCTGGGTTCTGACCTCTACTCACAGACGGAGAGATTACGGCATGACCAAATACATTTTCATCACCGGCGGCGTTGTCAGCTCGGTGGGCAAAGGCGTGACCGCCGCCGCGATGGGCCGCACCCTCAAGGAGCGCGGGCTGAAGGTCTCGATCCAGAAGCTCGACCCCTACATCAACGTGGATCCCGGCACCATGAGCCCCTACCAGCACGGCGAGGTGTTCGTGCTGGACGACGGCGCGGAGTGCGACCTAGACCTGGGCCACTATGAGCGCTTTATTGATGTCAGCCTGGCGCGCGACTGCAACGTGACCACGGGCCAAATCTACTCGGACGTCATCGGCAAGGAACGGCGCGGCGACTACCTGGGCGGCACGATCCAGGTGATCCCGCACATCACCAATGAGATCAAGCGCCGCATGGCGCTGGTGGCCAAAAACAGCGGCGCGGACGTAGTGCTGGTGGAGGTCGGCGGCACGGTAGGCGATATCGAGTCCCAGCCGTTTTTGGAGGCCATGCGCCAGATGCGCACCGACGTGGGCCGCGAGCACACGCTCTTTGTGCATGTCACCTGGCTGCCCTACATCGGCGCCACCGGCGAACTCAAGACCAAGCCCACCCAGCACTCGGTCCGGGAGCTCCGCTCGCTGGGCATCAGCCCCGATATCATCGTGGCC
>JAGOBN010000461.1 GCA_017999235.1 Anaerolineales bacterium
CCCAGCAGATCATCGCCCATGAGTCCGGGGCCGCCAACAGCGTGGATCCGCTGGGCGGCTCGTATTTGGTAGAAGCCCTGACCGACCAGATTGAGGCGCAGGCGCGCGCGTACTTCCAGCGCATCGCCGATCTGGGCGGCGTGATCCCAGCCATTGAGCGCGGCTTCTTCCAGCAGGAGATCTCCGACGCCGCCTATCAGTATCAGCGTGAGATCGACGCCGGCACGCGCACGATTGTGGGCGTCAACGATTTTGTGGACGACCAGCCTATCCAGATTCCGATCCTGGCGATGGACCCGCAGGGCCAAACGCGCCAGCTGGCGCGCTTGGCGGCGCTGCGCCGCGAGCGGGACAGCGGCCGCGTGGGGCAGGCGCTGGACCGCCTGCGGATCGCGTGCCAGGGCACGGAAAACACCATGCCCCACATCCTGGCCGCGGTCCGCGCCTACGCCACGCTGGGGGAGATTGTGGATGTGATGAAGGCGGTCTTCGGGGTGTACGCCGAACCGGTGATGGTCTAGGGACTACGGCCGAGGCGCGTTATCGGCCGTAGTCCCGCGCCCGGGGCCGGGCGTCAAAACAGCGCCATCACCACCAGCAGCAGGCCGAGCAGCGCCAGCGGGATCCCGATGATGGCGCCGATGATGGTCAGGCTGATCAGGCCGCCGGCCAAGATCAGCACCAGGCCGAGGATAAAACCCACCAGCCGGCCGACCAGGCCGAGGATGAAGCCGACCAGCCCGAACACCAGGCGGAAGGGCAGGATCAGCAGCCAGATCAGCCACCCGAACCCGGAGCGGTGATCGCGGTCATGCTTGCGGCGCAGGGATTGCCGCAGAGCGTGACGCCAGGCATGGGACATCGTGGACATGGTTTCTCCTTGTGAGCCAACGACCTGCCCGGTATTACGCCACGGCCGGCCGGCTGTTGCGGCGGCCGCCGGTCTTGTCAGCTTTCCGTCGCCTTGGCCTGCGCCCTGTCGCCGGGTTGTCAGCGGGCGGGCGGAAGGATCAATATGGACTGGTACCACGTGACGTTTGACGCCCAGGGGCTGGCGCGGGATGTGCGCCCGCCGGGGCGCGAGGCCTGGCAGGATACGGTCGCGTGGGGCGATATCGCGCGGGTGTGCCTGGAGATGGAAGGTTTCCTGGGCTCGGACAGCCTGCACATCTTCACCCGGCTGCGGCCCGCGGCCTACACCCTGCCCCTGGCGGCCCCGCGCGTCTCGGAGTTGTTGTCTGAACTGATCCGCCGCGGCCTGTACGACGCCGAGCTGGCCATCCAGGCCGCCGCGTCCGAGGGCCTGTTTTGCCACGAGGTCCCGCCCGCCTGATGGATATTTCCAAAATCACCGACGATCTGTATCTGGGCGGCCAGCCGAAGCCGCGCGATCTGGCGTACTTGCAGGCGGAAGGCGTGCGGCTGATTATTTCCTTGCGCGCCCTGCGGAATCCCACTCACGCGTTTGCGGAGCCGGCCGTGGCCGTGCTCTGGCTGCGGACGGTGGATTCGCCCTTCACGCCCATCCCCACCCGCACGTTTGTGAGAGGTGTGGCCGCCGCGCTGGACGTGATCGCCGCCGGCGGGCGGGTCTTTGTCCACTGCAAGCATGGCCGGCACCGCAGCGTGGCGCTGGCGGCCTGCATCCTCATCGCGCAAGGGGATACGGCCGAGCAGGCCATGACGCGCTTGCGGCAGGGACGCCGGCGCGCGGACCCGCATATCTGGTATATCCGCCAGCAGATTGAGCGCTTTGAGAAGGATTGGTTGAAGCTCCAGGGATAAAGGGCGAGGTCAAGAAATTCGGCCCCCCCGGGCCCTGTAAAGGTTGCTCTGCCGCGCATGCCGCTCCTCCATGACCACGTCCGCGTCCGCGCTATTTTGGAGACCGACCGCGCCTGGGCCGTGTATGCGCTGGGGGATCTGGCGCCCGAGCATGCCGCCGCCTGTGCTTGGCATGTGACGCCGGATGAGCGCGCGCTGATCTTGGTGTATCGCGGCTTCGAGCCGCCCGTGCTGTTTGGGCTGGGCCGGCCAGACGATCTGGTCCCCTTACTGGACGAGGTGGCCGAGCCGCGGCTCTATCTGCTGGTCCGCCCGGACGCGCTGCCGCTGTTGCAGGCGCGCGGCGCGGTGACGCATGTGCAGGCGATGTGGCGGATGGTCTTGGCGCCGACCTACGGCGCGGCGCCAACCTACGGTGTGGCGCTGACCTACGATGCGGCGCCGCCAGTCCAGGCGGAGGCGGCGGTGTTGAGCGCGGCCGACCTGCCGGCGCTGGAGGCGCTGTACGCGGACGGCGCGGCCACCGGCGAGGCGCCTGATTTCTTTGATCGCGCGCAGGTGGCGCGCGGGGTCTTTTACGGGGTGTGGGAGGCCGGCGCCTTGACTGCCGCCGCCGGCACGCATCTGGTGGCGCCGGCCTTTGGCGTGGGCGCGGTGGGCAACGTCTACGTGCGGCGCGACCGGCGCGGGCGCGGCCTGGGCGCGGCGGTGGCGGGCGCGGTGACGGCGGCGTTGGCGCGCCAGGGCCTGCCGACCATCGCGCTGAACGTGAACCAGGCGAATGCGCCGGCGCTGCGGCTCTACGAACGGCTGGGGTATGAACGCGCCGGCGCGTTTTATGAAGGCGTGTGGGAACGCGGGTAGCGGCGCGCCGCTACTCTTCCACCGCCAGCCGATAGCCGAAGCCGCGCACCGTCACCAGCCGCGTCGGGGCGGCCGGGTCCGGCTCGATCTTCTGCCGCACCAGCCACACGTAACGGCGCACGCCGCCGGCCTCCGGCTGTTTGTAATCACCCCACACCGCCTGGGTCAAGGCCGCCTCCGAGACGGCCTGATTGCCCCGCTCCGCCAGCACCTCTAATAAGCGAAACTCCGTCGGCGTCAGGGTGACGGGCTGGCCGGCGCGCTCCACCATGCGCCGGTCCAGATCGATGGCCAAATCCCCCAGGACATAGACGCGCCGGGCGGCCGGCCGCAAGGCCCGGCTGCGCGCCAGCACCGCGCGGATGCGCGCGCTCAGCTCGGCGAAGCTGAAGGGTTTGGTGACATAGTCGTCCACCCCCAGCCGGAAGCCGCGCAGTTTATCCGCCTCGGCGCTCTTGGCCGTCAGAAGGATGATGGGCAGATCGGCCAGCTCCCGCAGACGCGCGGCCGTCTCCCAGCCATCCATACCCGGCATCATCACATCCAAAACCACCAGATCCGGCCGCGCGCGGTAGCACTCGCGCAGGGCTTCCTGACCGTTGGCGGCGGTGGTGACCGCGAAGCCCTCGGCTTGCAGAAACTCGCCCAGCAAGCGGCGCAGCGCGGGATCGTCGTCGGTGAGGAGCAAGGTGTCAGGCATGGAGTTAGTCTTCCGGCGCAACCGGCAGCTCAAACGTGAAGCGGGCGCCGCCGCCGGGCGCGTCGGTAACCGCAATAGCGCCGCCCAGCGCGGCCACCAATTGCCGGACCATGTAAAGGCCCAGGCCGTGTCCATAGATGAGGCGGGCGTCGCCGGCGTCCAGGCGCTGGAAGCGCTCAAACACGGCGGCGCGCTGGGCAGCCGGGATGCCGGGACCCTGATCAGAGACGCTCACCCGCACCCAGGGGCCGGCCGCTTCGGCCGCCAGCGTCACCGCGCCGGCCGGCGCGTACTTCAACGCATTATCGGTCAAATGAAAAAGCACGCTGGCCAGGGCGCGCTCGTCGGCCAGCAGCAGCGGCAGATCAGCCGGCACTTCCACCCGCACCCGGTCGCCGCCCGGCGCGGACGCCAGCTGCGCGCGCAGGGCTTCGGCCGCCGGCGCGAGCGCCAACGGGGCCGGCGTCAGGGGCAGGCGGCCGGCCTCCAGCGCGGAGAGATCGAGGATGGTCTCCACAAACCGGCTCAGCCGGCGGACCTCGGCCTGCACCAGGGTCAGCCGCTCGCGCTGGCGGGCCTCCAGCGTCTGGCTGCGCCCCAGCACCAGTTCCAGGCCGCCGGCGATGTTGGTCAGCGGCGCGCGCAGCTCGTGCGAGACCAGCGACACAAAATCGGATTTGAGCTGATCGAGCGTTTTGAGGGCCTCATTCTGCGCGGCCAATTGATCATAGGCGGCGCTCAGGCTGCGCGTCTTCTCCTCCACCTTGGCTTCGAGCTGGGTGTTGAGCGCCTCCACGGCCCGGCGCTGGCGCTGCTGTTCGCTCAGATCATGGGCGATGCCGGCCAGCACCGGCGCGGCGCCGGACTCATCCGGCACCGGCCGCAGCGCCAGGTACACGGGCAGGGCCGAACCATCCGCGCGCTGCAAGTGGACCTCGCCGGACCATCCATCTTCCAGGG
>JAGOBN010000462.1 GCA_017999235.1 Anaerolineales bacterium
GGTGCAGGGCGGTGTGTTCGGCGCTGGGTTCGCCGGGCCGGGCCAGGGCCAGCGGCACAATCGGCGCCAGCTCCAGCATGGGCAGGAAAACCGGGGCGGCGGCGCGCACGCGCGGGCGGTTGACCGCGCCCCCAAAGCCGACAAACAAATCCACCGCCGCGCCGGCCTCCAGATCCGAGGTGCCGTCGCCCACCAGGAGCGCCCGGCCCCGGCGGGCGGCGCGCAGGCGGTGGATGATCTCGGCCTTGCCCTGGCCCATGGTAAGCGGGCCGCCATCGTGGGCCAGGTAATGCTCGGCCGGGTTGCGGCCGGCGGGATGCCGCCAGGCCTCCCACCACCGGCCCGCCAACTGGTTGTACTCCAGCTCGACGGCGAAGATGCGCTCCGCCGGCACCCCCAGCCATTGGCCGAAGGCGCGCACGCCTTCCGCCAGGCCGCCGCTGACGATATACACGGCGCGGCCGGCCGCGTGCAGGGCCTGAATGACGGCCGGCGCGTCCGGGATGATGGTCGTTTGGTACAGCTGGCTCAAGCGGCGCACATGCTCGCGGGTGGGGTTGAGCAGTTCGAGGCGCCGGCTGTAGATGGTCTCCAGGGCCAGCTCGCCGTCCATGGCCCGGCGCGTCAGGTCGGCCACCTCGGCTTCGCGGCCGGCCCAGCGCGCCAGCTCGTCAATGCCCTCCACCGTGCTGAGCGTGCTGTCGCAATCAAAGATCACGATCTCGAACGGCGCCCAATCGGCGGCGCTGGGCGCGGTCATCCAGCGCGCTTCCCGGCGCCGGCCAGCACGGCCTCAGCCACCTGGCGCAGGCTGAGGCGGTCCTCGCGGGCGCGGCGCTGCAGGGTGTGATAGGCCTCGTCCTCGCTCAACCCGGATTGGGCCAGCACGCCTTTGGCCCGCTCCACCAGCTTGCGCGTCTCCAGCGTCTCCTGCAGGTCCGCCACCTGTTGAGCGGCGGCCTGGGTTTCGGCGAAGCGGCGCACGGCCACTTGCAGCGCGGCGGCCAGGTCGCGTTCGTCCACCGGCTTGATCAAGTAGCCCTGGATGGGCAGGGCAGACGCCTTCTCAATCAGGTCCTGTTCGCCATAGGCGGTGAGGAAAATGATGGGCATGGGGTGCTTGCGCGCGATGACGCGGGCCACTTCCAGGCCGTCGGTCAGCGGCATGCGGATATCCAGCAAGGCCAGGTCGAGCGGGGCGGTGCGGACGATGGTCAGGGCTTCGCGGCCGTCAGCCGCCAAGCGGACCTCGTGGCCCAGGGCGGTGAGCATGGCGCGCAGGCCCAGGCGGATGATGGCCTCGTCTTCAGCCACTAAGATGCGGAGTTTTTCGGGCATGGTTACTCGGCGGTGTTCAAGGCGGCCGGCGGCAGGCGCACCACCACTTGGGTGCCGGTGGCGGGCGCCGGCCGGCGCCGGAATTCAATCTGGCCGCGCAGGTCGTCGCGCACCAGGGCCGCGATGATCTCCAGGCCCAGGCTGGCCGGCGGGTTATCCGGCAGGCCCACGCCGTCGTCGGTCACTTCGATCAGGTGCGCGTCCGGGCGGTGGCCGAAGGTGATGGTGATTGCGCCCCGCGGCCGGCCGACAAAAGCGTGTTCCAGCGCGTTCTGCAGGAGTTCGTTGATCACCAGCGCCAGCGAGGTGGCCGGCCGCGAGGGCAGCACAATCGCCGCGCCTTCCACGGCAATCGTCACCGCCAGGTCCGGCCGCAGCAGGCTTTGGCCGGTCAGCCGCGCCAGGCGCTCGGCCACGTCTTTAACATCCACCAGCCGATAGCCCTCCTGCGCCAGCACCTCATGGACGGCCGCGATGCTCTGGATGCGGTTGACCGCGATCTGCACGGCGGCGGCCGCCGAGCGGCCGTTGTCCTGGCCGGCCTGCAAGCGCAAGAGCATGGCCACCGTTTGCAGGTTGTTGCGGACGCGGTGGTGCATCTCGCGCACGACCGCGGCGTTGGTCACCAATTGGGCGTTCTCGATGGCCAGCGCGGTCTGGTTGGCCAGGGTGGAGAAGAGCGCGCTCTCCTGCTCGCTGAATACGCGCGGCTCAGTGGTGTAGCAGGCCAGCACGCCGATGGCGCGCTCGCGCACGCTGAGCGGCACGGCCAGCAGGGAGACCAGGCCTTCGCGCTCGGCGGCCGCGCGGAACGGGAAGCGCGGGTCGGCGCGCACATCGGCCACCGTGACCGGCCGGCGTTCTTGCAGCACCAGGCCGGCCAGGCCGGCTTGGCGGTGGAGCGGCGGCTTGGCTTGATACCCGGCGATGGTGCTCCACGCGGCGCGCACCACCAATTCGTCCCGCGCCTCATCCAGCAGGCGCAGGGTGCAGACCGGCGCGCCCATCACCTTGGCCGCCATCTCCACCACCAGGTTGAGCATATCGTCCAAATACAGCGGCGAGTTGACGGTCTCGCTGACGCGGGCCAGCGTGCTTAACTCGGTGATTTGCTGGTTCATCCGATCGTACAGCAAGGCCCGATCCAGGGCGCCGGCCGCCAGGTCGCTGATCAGCGCCGCCAGCTCCACTTCCTCGGGCTGGAAATCGCGCGGCGCGCGGGTCTGCACGTTCATGGCGCCGATGACACGTTCCTGGTTGATCAGCGGGACCGCCAGCAACGAGCGGAAGGCCTCTTCTTCGGTCCAGGGGACGTAGTGGAAACGCGGATCGGCCTGGGCTTCCCGCACGGCCACTGGTGCGCCGTGCTGGGCCGCCCAGCCGGTGAGGCCTTGGCCCATCTTGAGCGCGCCCAGGCCCAGGGATTGCTTGGCCAGGCCGGTGGAGGCGCGCAGCCACAAGGTCTCATGGCCGTCGTCGAGCAGGTAAATGGAGCACGAGTCGACGTGCATGACCTGGGTGGTCTTGCGCGCGATCAGGTCGAGCGTGGAATCCACATCCCAGGCCGCCGAGAGCGCGCGCGCGATCTCCCGCAGGCCGGCGACGGCGTGGGCCACGGCTGGCGCCGGGGCCGGCGTCATCGTTGCGCCGGCTCCACCGCGCGGCCGGCGTGCAGGCCGTACACCCCGAGCGCCAGCAGGCCGGCCAGGAAGGCTAGATACATCCAGCCCAGGGAGGTCTCCCAGCTGAAGCGCTCCGGATAGCGCGCCAGCGCCAGCCCCTGCAGCAGCGCGAACACGGCGCAGGCGGCGGAGACCGGCCGGACACGGCTCCAATCCGCTTCCAGCATGACCTGGGCGGCGGCCACGCCCAGCCCCAGCAGCCAGGCGCCCACCGCGCGCGCGGCCAAGATCGTCAGCGGCCAGGGCCAGATATGCGTGGCCGCATCCGGGGTCACAAACAGCACCGCCCCGAGCGCCACCAGCACGGCGGATTGCACACTGACCACGGCGCGCAGCCAAAAGGGGAGCTGCCGGACGAGCGGGGGCTCCGCGCCGGGGACGCGCATTTGGATGATCAGCATGACCAGCAGGGCGGGCGGCACGAGCAAATAAACGCCCAGCCAGACAGTGGTCAACAGCCGGGTTTCGAGGGCCTGATCCGCGCCCAGATGAAATTGATCCAGGTGGACCAGGGTGGTGATCAGCGTGAGCAGGGTAAAGAGCAGCACCGCCGGCACCGCCGGCCGGGCACGGCTCCAGGCGGTCTGCCGGGCGGCAATGGCTTCCAGCACCGCGCTGGACCAGTAGGCGGCGCCCAGGAAGGCGGCGGTGAGCGGGTTCTGGATGGTCCAAGCGAAGAAGCGCTCGGTGTGCTCGCTCAGCACAAACAGCTGCACGCCGACCACCGTCACCAGGCCGGCCGCCAGCCAGAGGAAGCGGCGCATCCAGGGATGCACAGGTTGATAGACCGGAGCTTCAACAGACGACATGACTCACCTTGTCGGGCCCGCTCCAGCTGGAGCTGGAACGGGGAGCGCGGGCGGGCGGCCGGCGGCCGAGTAGCTGGAATTCTATCGGACGTGGCGGTATTCGCGCAACCGGCCCAATTGGGCCAGCGCGGCCGCCCTTGTCAAATGGCCGGCGCTGTGTTAAATTCCCCCGTCGCTGTGCGGGGCCGCTTCGCCCCGCCACTTTCTGCTCGTATTAGGCGCGGCGCCCGCCGCGCTGAACCGGGCTTTATCCGTGGAAAGGAAAACTGAATGCGTGACTACGAACTGGCGTTTATCGCCCAGCCGGACCTGGATGAGTCCTCGCTGAACACCTTGATTGAGAAAGCCAAAGGCTGGATTAGCGCGGCCGGCGGCCAGGTGACCAAGATTGACATTTGGGGCCGGCGCCGCATGGCGTATGCCATCCGCAAGCAGCGCGAGGGCCAATACGTGTTTATCCAGGCCCAGATGGCGCCGA
>JAGOBN010000463.1 GCA_017999235.1 Anaerolineales bacterium
GGCTTAAACACCTTCCGCACCGTTGTCCATGTGCTGTACCCGCTGTTTCTGATCGCCCCGGATTTTGATGTGGCGCACGCGCACAATGAGTTTCTGCAGGCCGCGCTGGACCTGGGCCTGCCGGGTTTGATCGCGTTTCTGGCTCTCAATGGTCTGGCCTTCGTCCAGGCGGCGGTGATTGCGCGCCGCGCCCCCGCCGAGTGGCAGCGGGTGATGGCCCTGGCGCTGGGCGCCGGCGTGCTGGCGCATATGTTGTTTGGCCTCACCGACGCGGTGGCGCTGGGGGCGAAGGTGGGGATTGTCTTCTGGATTTTGCTGGGCCTGATCGCGGGCTTGTTCCAGCAGGTCACCGGCGCGCCGCCCGGGGAGCGGCCCGCGCATGGTTGATTGGCGGCTGGTCGGCGTGAGCGCGGTGTGGCTGGCCGGGGCGGCGGCGCTGCTGGCGGGCCTGAGCTACGGGTATTGGGAAGCCCGGACCGCCGGCCGGCCGCTGCGCGCCTGGTTGGGCGGGCGGGGGTGGTGGCGGCGTCTCTATCCAGCCGCGCTGGGGCTGGTCTATGCCGGGTTGGGCTTGAGCGCGAACGCGGGGTGGGAGCAGGCGGCCTGGGCGGCGCTGGCCGCGTTCAGCGTGTGGGATTTGGTGGCGAATTGGAGACGCGGATGACCCCTCCCCCCGTGGATCAACCAGAGAGCGAACTGGATTGGCGGCGGTCTGTGCGCGGCGCGGCGCCGCGGTTGCTGGTCGGCGCGGCGCTGGGAATTCTGGCTTTCTGGCTGGCCTTTCGCGGCGCGGATTGGGCGGAGATGGGGCGGGCGCTGACGGCCGTGGATTATGGGTGGGTGGGCGCGGCCCTGCTCTCTATTGCTTTGACGCTGATTGCCCTGACATTCCGTTGGCAGTGGCTGTTTTACCCGGATCATCGCCGGCGCGGCTGGTTCAACCTGTTCAGCGGGATTGTGGTCGGGCAGATGCTGAACATCATTGTGCCGGCGCGGCTGGGCGAGGTGGCCCGGGCTTACGTGGTGGGCGGGCAGGAGCAATTGAGCCGCGCCCGGGTGCTGGTCACGGTCGGGGTGGAAAAAGTCTTGGATTTGGGGACGTTCGCGGTCAGTGTGGTCGTGCTGTTGTTCAGCATGTCCCTGCCGCTCTGGCTGCAGGAATCGGGCTGGGCGCTCATCGCCACCGGGGCGGCGGCGCTGCTGGGGACGCTGGCCTTCAGCCTGTGGGGCCGGCGCTTGCTGGGATGGCTGGAGCGGTTTTCGGGCCGGCTGCCGGCCTGGCTGGGCAGCCGGGTGGCCCGCTACGGCCACCAGGCCTTGGACGGTCTGAGCGCGTTCAACAACTGGCGCATGCAGCTGGGCGCGTGGACGGCTTCGTTGGTGATCCTGACGCTGTCGGTCAGCACCAATTACCTGTTGTTCCTGGCGTTTCATCTGCCGCTCCCGCCGCTGGCCGCGCTGTTCATGCTGGTGGTGCTCCAAGTAGGCAACGCGCCGCCGTCGCTGCCCGGCAAGCTGGGGGTCTTCCACTATTTGACCGTGTTGGCGTTGACCCCGTTTGCGGTTGACTCAAGCGTGGCGCTCAGCTATGCGTTCGTGCTCTACGCCGTCGCGATCCTGCCCAAGATCATCCTGGGCGCGATCCTGCTGGCGGTGTGGCGCTACCGCCGCGGCGCGGCCTTGACTCCCCGGTGGTCGTAGCGCCGCGCTGTGGTGTATGTCTGAGTTGAGCCTGTCGGTTGTAATCCCCTGCCGCAATGAAGCCCGGTATTTGCCGGGGCTGCTGGACGCGTTGGCGGCGCAGACGCACCCGCCCGATGAAATTGTGATTGTGGATGGCAACTCCACAGATGGGACGCCGGCCGTGGCGCAGGCGTGGGCGGCCGCGCACCCCGGTCTGGCCCTGCAGGTCGTCGCCAATCCCCGCCAGCACATCCCCCACGCGCTCAACCTGGGCATCGCGGCGGCGCGCGGCCAACTCATCGCCCGGCTGGACGGGCATGCGCGGCCAGCCCCGGATTACCTGGCGCGCTGCCGGGCGGCGCTGTCCGAGACTGGGGCCGCGCTGGTCGGGGGGGCGTGGGATGTTCAGCCCGGCGCGGCCGGCGTGATCGCCCAGGCGATTGCGCTGGCGGTCAGCTCCCGGCTGGGCGCCGGCGATGCCCGCTACCGGCTGGCCGGCGCCGCGACCGGCGCGGTGGATACCGTACCGTTTGGCTGTTTTCCACGACTATTATGGCAGACCCTGGGCGGCTACGACGAGACCTTGCTCACGAACGAGGATTACGAATTTGCGGCCCGCGTCCGGGCCGGCGGCGGCGTGGTCTGGTTTGACGCAGCCATCCGCTGTGCGTACTTCGCGCGGCCGGCCTTTGGCGCGCTGGCGGCGCAGTACTGGCGCTATGGCTGGTGGAAAGCGCAGATGCTCAAACGCCACCCACGCTCTTTGCGTGGGCGGCAGGCGGCACCGGCGCTGTGGACGGCGGTCGGGTTGGGCGGCTGGCTGCTGGCCGGCTGGTGGCCGCCGCTGGGCTGGGGGCTGGGCGGCTTGTGGTTAATCTATCTTGGCCTGGTCGTCGGCCAGGCAGTGGACCTGGCGCGCGGGCGGCCGGCCGCTCTCCGCTTGACCCTGGCGCTCGTGGCCGCCTATGGCCTGATCCATTTCGGCTGGGGGCTGGGCGTGTGGGCGGGGGCCGTGGGAGGGCCGGCGCCGTGGTCTAGGCCGGCATCCGGAATAAGGTAAAATTACTGATGTTGCCACCGGAAAATCGCGCTATTGGGGGATAGCCCTTTTCTGGAAGAAGGGGGATGGCAAAGCGGATGGATCGTTTCCCGAAGCCTGTTCGTCCCCATCCCAGCTTAACCACGTGACTATCTGAGAAAGAGCATGGCCTCGGCTCCTCTAGCCTCTCAATCACCGACTACCCCGATATTGGCCATAATGCGCTGGCTGCGCGAAGCCTTGCGGCAGCCCGGCCAGAAACTGGTGCTCCTGGTGGCCGGCGACACCGCGCTGGCCAGCACGGCGTTTGTGGTCGCCGTGTGGCTGTGGACGTTCACATCGGGCGCCGAATTCGGCCTGGACCATCTGCTGGCCTTGCCGGGGTGGCTGTACGCCCTGATCCCGGCCTGGCTGTTTCTGATCCTGCCGCTGTATGACCCCCGCCGCGCCGCGCATTTGCCCGGCACGGCCCGCGGGATCCTCCTGGCGTCTTGCGCGGTGGGGGCCATTTACCTGAGTGTCTTCTTCTTTCTGCCGCGCGATCTGCTGCCGCGGCTCGTGTTTCTGTATTTCGTTACCTGCGCGGCGGGGTTGACCCTGTTGTGGCGCGCGGTGTACATTCGCGCGCTGGAGTCGGCTTTCCTGCAGCGGCGGGTGATTGTGGTCGGCGCGGGCTGGGCCGGCCGGACCTTGCTGCACGCGATCCGCGCCCATCAGCCGCGGCTGTGGGACGTGATCGGCCTGATTGACGATGCGCCGGACAAGCACGGGCAAACTTATCTCGGCGCGCCCGTCTTGGGCGGGGCGGAGGCGTTGGTGGCGGCCGCGCACCGGTATGAGGCCACGGATGTGGTTCTGGCGGTCAGCGGGGAGCTGCACGGCGAGACCTTTCAGGCGCTGCTGGATTGCCAGGCGGCCGGCGTGCCGGTGATGCGGATGCCGGCCCTCTATGAGCAATTGACCGGCTGCGTGCCCATTGACCATATTGACGCGGATTGGGTGAACGCGGCGTTTATCGAGCCGGCCCAGCAGCGGTTCTGGTATCACGCGGTCAAGCGCGGCCTGGATGTGGCCGGCGCCCTGGCGGGGCTGCTGCTGATGCTGCCGGTGTGGCCGCTGATTGTCGTGGGGTTGTGGCTGGAAAGCGGCTGGCCGGTGCTCTATCGCCAGACGCGGCTGGGCCGGGCGGGCCGGCCGTTCACCATCCTGAAGTTCCGGTCCATGATTCACGGGGCGGAGGCGGACGGCGAGGCGCGCTGGGCGACCCGGGACGACGAGCGTATCACGCCCTTGGGGTTCTGGCTGCGCCGCACCCGGCTGGATGAGAGCCCGCAGTTTATCAATGTCCTGCGCGGCGAGATGAGCCTGGTGGGGCCGCGCCCGGAGCGCCCGGAGTTCACCGAGCGCCTGGAGCAGGAGATCCCGTTCTTTCGCGCCCGGCTGTTGGCCAAGCCTGGCTTAACCGGCTGGGCGCAGATCAATTACGGCTACGCCGGCACCGTGGCCGATAATGCCCTCAAGCTGCAGTGGGATTTGTATTACATCAAGCACCAATCGCCCTGGTTGGATGTGCTGATCATGC
>JAGOBN010000464.1 GCA_017999235.1 Anaerolineales bacterium
TTGCCGCTGGCCTTGGCGACGCAGGCCGTTCTCAACCAGACCCGGTTGGTGTTGAACCACCCGGTCCGCGCAGTGGTGGTGGAAAGCGCCGGGACGTATGCGCTGACCGGCCCCAGCGGGAGCGTGCGCTGCCGCTACCTCGTTAACGCCGCCGGCCTGTATGCGGATGAGATCAACCGCCTGCTCGGCCACCATGACTTCACCGTCATCCCGCGCCGGGGCGAGCTCATCGTCTTCGACAAATTCGCCCGCCCGCTGGTCAACCACATTCTGCTCCCGGTGCCGACCGCCGTGACCAAGGGTGTGCTGATCAGCCCGACGGTGTACGGCAACGTGATGCTCGGCCCGACGGCGGAAGACCGGCGCGATAAGTCCGACACCGGCACCAGCGCCAACGGCCTGCGCGGGCTGTGGGAGAAGGGCGCGGCCATCCTGCCGGCCCTACTGCGGGAGGAAGTCACGGCCACTTATGCGGGGCTGCGGGCGGCCACCGAGCACAGCGACTATCAGATTCACCTGCACGCCGCCCAGCGGTATGTGTGCGTCGGCGGCATCCGCTCCACGGGCGTTTCCGGGTGTCTGGGCATCGCCGAATACGTTGTGGAACTGCTGCGGGAGGCCGGGCTGGCGCTGACGGCCAAGCGGGAATTCAAGCCGGTGCGGATGCCCAACCTTGGCGAGGCCGGGCCGCGCCCCTATCAGACGCCGGCCCAAATCGCGGCCGATCCCGCGTACGGGCGGATCATCTGTCACTGCGAGCGCGTCTCGCTGGGGGAACTGCGCGATGCGGCGCGGGCCGTGATCCCCGCGCGCACAGTGGACGGGCTGCGCCGGCGCACCCGGGCGTTGCAGGGCCGCTGTCAGGGGTTTAACTGCCACGCGGCGCTGGTCGCTTTTCTGGCACAGGAAGCGCGGCTGACGCCGGAGCGTCTGCTGGCGCTGGAGGCTGAGCATGGCGGCTGAGGCGGTGGAGGTCTTGATCGTGGGGGCCGGCCCGGCGGGTCTGGCGGCCGGGATCGCGCTTAAGCGCCACGGGGTGCGGAACGTGGTGATCGTCGAGCGCGAGGACGCGCCCGGCGGAACGCCGCGCCTGTGCCACCATACCGGCTTTGGCTTGCGCGATCTGCGCGGGGTGTTCTCCGGTCCGGGCTACGCGCGCCACTATGTGCGCCAGGCGGAGGCGGCCGGCATCGAAATCCGGACCTCAACGACGGTGACCGGCTGGTCCGGTCCCACGACCGCCGCCTTCACCAGCCCGCGCGGACTGGGGACCCTGGCCGCCCAGGCGGTTCTGCTGGCCACGGGCTGCCGCGAGCGCCCGCGCTCGGCGCGGCTGATCCCGGGCCGGCGGCCGGCCGGGGTGTTGACCACCGGCTCACTGCAGCGGTTTGTCTACCAGCAGCGGCTGCCGGTCGGCCGGCGGGCCGTCATCGTGGGCGCGGAACTCGTCAGCCTCTCGGCGCTGATGACGTTGGCGCACGCCGGCGTTGCGACGGCGGCCATACTGACGGAACTGCCGCACCACCAGATCTACTTCCCGTACCTCCCGGCTAAGTGGTGGTTCGCCGATCTGGCCGCGCGGGTGCCGGTGCTGACGGAGACCCGGGTGAGTGAAATCTTCGGCGGACAGCGGGTGGCGGGCGTGGAGATCACGCAGTTGGCCGCTGGGCGGAGTGAAAGGCTGGCCTGTGATACGGTCGTCTTCACCGGGGACTGGATCCCCGAACACGAACTGGCGCGGTTGGGCGGGCTGACGTTAGACTCAGGGACGCGCGGCCCGTCCGTGGACGCGGGCTGGCATACTTCGGTGCGCGGCGTGTTCGCCGCCGGGAATCTGCTGCGGGGCGCGGAGACGGCGGATGTGTGCGCGGTGGAAGGCGCGCGCGCGGCCCGGTCGATCCATGCGTTTTTGGAGACCGGCCAGTGGCCGGCGGCCGGCCGGCCGGTGCACGTCGAACCACCCCTGACCTGGATCTGCCCGAACGTCGTCGGCGCCCCCGAAGCCGGGCCGGCCGCCGGCTTCGCCTTTCGTGTGGCGGCGTTCTGCCATCAGGCGCGGGTCACCGTGCGGCAGGGCCAGACGGAGTTGTTCAGCCAGGCGTTTCGCCGGCTCGCGCCCAACACCTCGACGCGCCTCGACAGCCGGTGGCTGCCGGCCGTCGATCCGGCTGGCGAAACCGTGCGGGTGGGTTTACAGTTCAATTGACGATCCGGACGCGGGCGGGACCGACGCCAACCGTGGGGGCGCGCCCGGCCCAAGACGAAAGGTGCGGCGCGGCATGGTGATGCTCCTGGTGGGGGTGGCCCTCCTCAACGCCCTGCTGGCCGGCTTTCACGGCTCGGCGGCCGTGGTGGCCACCGTCATCTCATCCCGCGCCCTCGCGCCCCGCCGCGCGCTGGCGGTGGCCGGCGGCGCCGCTTTCATCGGGCCGCTGGTGCTGGGGACGGCCGTGGCCGGCACGCTCGGCCGCGATTTGATCGCCCCGGCCGGCATGACTCCGGTGGTGCTGCTCAGCGCGCTCCTGGCTGCCACGGTATGGGTGCTTTTCACCTGGCGGGTGGGCGTGCCGTGTTCGGCCTCGCAGGCGCTGGTCGGGGGCCTGCTGGGCGCCGCCACGCTGGCGGCCGGGCCGGGGGCCGTGCGCGCCGCCGGCTTGTGGAAAGTGCTGATCGGGTTATTTATCTCGCCGCCCTTGGGGCTGCTGACCGGCCTGGCCGTCATGGCCGGCGTGCTGGTCTTGGCGCGCCGAGCCACGCCGCGCGCCAATGAGTTGTTTAAGCGGCTACAGTTTTTTACGTCGCTGGCCCTGGCCCTGGTGGTCAGCTCCAACGACGCGCAGAAGCTCATGGGTCTGATCACTCTTGGCCTCATACTCACCGGCCAGCAGCCGGCGTTCAGCGTGCCGCTGTGGGTGGTCGGCGCCAGCGCCGCCGCTTTTGCGCTGGGCGTGCTCTCCGGCGGCTACCGGCTGATCCGCACGCTGGGCGGGCGGATCTTTCGGATCCGGCCGGTCCACGGCTTCAGCGCGCAATTCGCGGCCGGCCTGGTCATCTTGGGCGCCAGCCTCACCGGCCTGCCGGTCAGCAGCACGCAAGTGGTCAGCACGGCCATCTTCGGCGTCGGCTCGGCCGAGCGCCCCACCAAAGTCCGCTGGCAAGTGGCCGGCGAAATGATCAGCGCCTGGGTGTTGACGATCCCGGCCACGGCCGCGCTGGCCGGCCTCACCTATGCGCTGCTGAAAGGATTCCTAGCATGATGTGGCGACGCCTGTTTCGGCGCAAGCCGACCCAAGACACCTTTGTGCGCATGATCTGCGAGCAGGCCGCGCACACCCAGAACGGCATGGAGTCGCTGCACGCCTATATGAAGGCGCCCAGCGAGGCCCTGGCCCAGCAGGTGCGCGCGGCCGAGAAGGACGCGGATGAGGTGCGCCGGCTGCTGATCGACGAGCTCAACCGGTCCTTTGTCACGCCCTTTGACCGCGAAGACCTGTTCGCGCTCTCGCGCGCCATTGACGACGTGCTGGATTACGCCGACACCACTGTGGATGAGATGGTGCTGCTGGGCGTGACACCCAACCCGTATTTGGTGCGGATGGTGTCCTTGCTGCGGGACGCTGCCGAGGAGATCAACCGCGGCGTCCAGCGCCTGGTGGACCGGCCAAGCGTGGCCAACGAGCACGCCGTGCGCGCCAAGGCGCTGGAAAACCGGGTGGAGTCCGTGTACCGCGAGGCGGTGGGCGCGCTCTTCAGCGGGCCGCGCGATCTGGACCATGTGGTGGAGATGCTCAAACTGCGCGAAATCTACCGGCACCTCTCCAACGCCGCCGACCGCGGCGATGAGGCCGCCAACGTCATCGCCGATATCGTCGTCAAGCAGGTGTAGCCGCGCTCCCGCTCACGCGCCGCTGGGATTGCCAGATTGATTCTTGACACCATGGCGCCCCTCTCGTATAGTTGTCATGACATCAGACAACATCTTCTCGCAGGTTAGGTCAGTATGCTTCGTCCCGCTAGAACCAACAGCTCCACCCTCACTGAGGCGGCTCAAAACGAACTGCGGCTCGCCATCACCCAAGGCACTTATCACCCCGGCAGCCAGCTCCCCACCGAAGCGGAGCTCGGCGCATTGCTAGGCGTCTCGCGAACGGTGGTGCGCGAGGCCTTGCGCGTCTTGCAGGATGAAGGCCTGATCGCCCGCCGGCATGGCGTCGGAACCTTTGTCCGGGAACACGCCATCCTCAAAAATCTCAACTTCAATTTTGGCATCACGGAGATGATCGAGTCGGCTGGGCTGAAACC
>JAGOBN010000465.1 GCA_017999235.1 Anaerolineales bacterium
CTTTATGCGCCATCCGCGCCAGGTGTTAACCCGGGAAGTGATCTACGACCGCGTGTGGGGCTACGATTTCGGCGGCGAGAGCAATATTATCGAGGTGTATGTGTGCTACCTGCGCCAGAAGACCGAGTTGGAGTCCGCGCCCCGCTTGCTGCACACCGTCCGCGGCGTTGGGTACGTGCTGCGCGAAGACTGACCCCCGCTTTCTCATCCGGCGCTAAGAGCGTGCTTAGTTTTGCCTCAACTCGCGGCGCTAATTTTCTAGGGTGGAGCCTGTTCACCCCCCGGCGCCGTTTGGGCCTCCGGCCATGTCGTTACGCCTGCGCTTAACCCTCTGGTATTCAGTGGTTTTGGCCGGCGTCCTGGGCCTGTTTGGCGTGGCCGTGTACGGCATTCTGTCGTACAGCCTGCTGGATCAGATCGACCAGAACCTCACCGCGGCCGCCAAGGAGATCGCCGACTCCAGCAGCATCAGCCCCGTCCTCGGAAGCCGCTTTATCAATCTGCCGGACCTGCGCAAGGAAGACCGCTTCGGCGGGGCCAATATCTACGCCCAAGTGTGGTGGCTGGATGGGTCGCTGGCGACGCAGACCGACAATCTGCCGAGCCGCTCCGAGCCGCTGGACGCCGGCGCCCTGGCGGACGGGACCCAGGGCTACAGCAGCGTCCGGTTTGCCAACGCGCATCTGCGGGTGTTGACCATCCGCCTGATCAGCGAAGGGGACAGCAAGGTTATCGGTTTTGTGCAGACGGCGTCCTCGTTGCGGCAGGTGGATACCGCCCAGAGCATCCTGCTCCTGGTGTTGGTGGGCGGCGGGGTGGTGTCGGTGGCGCTGGCGGCGTTGACGGGCTACCTCTCGGCCAGCCGGGCCTTGAAGCCGCTCAAGGTGATCACCCAGACGGCGCTGCAGATTACCCGGGCCGATGATCTCTCCCGCCGCATCCCGATCACCAACTCGGGCGACGAAGTGGGCCGATTGAGCGCCGCGTTCAACGAGTCGCTGGAACGGCTGGAGCGGCTGTTTACCGCGCAGCGCCGGTTTTTGGCGGATGTGTCGCACGAACTGCGCACGCCGTTGACGGCGATCCGCGGCAACGTTGATCTGCTGGAGCGCATGGGCTCGGCCGACCGCGAATCGCTGCGCGATATCCGCACCGAAGCGGAGCGGATGACGCGGTTGGTGGGGGATCTGCTGGTATTGGCGCAGGCGGATTCCGGCAATCTGCCGCTGGGCAAGGCGCCGGTGGCGCTGGACACCTTGCTGTTGGAGGTGGCCCGCGAGGTTCAGGTTCTGGCCGGCGGCGTCCACGTGCTGGTCGGCGAAATCGATCAACTGACGTGCCTGGGCGATCGGGACCGCTTGAAACAGGTGATCCTCAACCTGGTGACCAACTCGCTCAAATTCACGCCGGCCGGCGGCCGGGTGACCCTGGGGCTGGGGCGGGTCAACGATTTTGCCCGGCTCACGGTGGCGGACACCGGTTTGGGGATCCCGCCGGATGAGATCGGCCGAATTTTTGACCGGTTCTATCGCGTCGATAAGGCCCGGTCGCGGGCGATGGGCGGCGCCGGCCTGGGGCTGGCCATCGCGCAGCGCATTACCCAAATGCACAACGGCCGGATTGAAGCGGCCTCGGACGGGGTGCCGGGCAAAGGGACCACGTTTGCCGTTTGGCTGCCCCTGGCCGCGCGCAAAGAGCTGGAAGCCGCCCGCGCCGCCGATACCAAGCCATTGAGCCGCTAAGCGCTGATCAGTTCTCGGCGGTCACCGTGGCCGCCGCCCGCGCGCACAGGCTCGCGCCGCCGCTGGCCAGCCACTCCTCCAGGCGCGGGCTGGTGGGCTGACCGCTGGCGGCGTCCGCATAAATCCCCGTCCCCCAATACCAATACCGCTGCGTTTGCGCCGGCCACAGCGCCGGGTCCCGGCCGATCTGGCTGTGGCCGCCGTTGTAGCCCGCCAACGCCCGTCCCACATCGCCGCCGGCGCGCTGCAAGCCGAGCGCCAGATAATCCAGCCCGCGGCGGGCATTGGTGGCGGGGTCCTGCATCGCCTCGCCTGGGTCGAAGTGAAAGGGCATCACCTGAAACAAGCCTTGGGCGCCGGAGGTGGATACCGCGGCCGGCCAGCCGCAGGATTCGATTTGCATGACGGTCGCCACGAGATTGGGGTCGAGGCCATAGGGCGCGGCCCAGGTGAGAATTTCTGACGTCCAGCGCCGCACTTCCGGCGTGAACACGGCCGCCAGGCCGGCGGCCGCCGGCGGCGGTGTGGCCGCGGAGGCCGCCGGAACCGCGGCTGCGAGATCGGGCAGCGCGGCGCGCTCCAGGCGCAGGACGGCGCCGCTGAGCGCGAATATCCCCAGCAGCAAGACTTCCACCGGCAACAGCCGGATCAAGACGCGTTGAAGCACCATGGCCATGTACCTCCTCAAGCCGGCCGGGTTTTAGCGCGGCTCGGACGACGAACGGCCGTTGATCTCGTGGCCGCCATCGCCGGGGAAGGCGACGGGCTTGGCGGCGGGTTTAGGCGCCGGCCGGAAAGGCGTTGGGTTGGGGAGGTTGGGCGGGGCGGCCGGCCGATTGACGATGCGGGCCGGCGGCGCCATGCGCCGGGGCTCGGCGGCGGCCGGCGCGGGGTCGCCAAAATCCAGGTCCCAATCCAGGTCGTCGGGCGGCGGGGCCGGCCGCGCCACTTTGGCGGCCGGGATCGGCCGGGCGGCGGTGGCGGCCGGCGGCGCGGCGGTCAGCGGCGGCCGGTCCGTTTCCTTGGCGGTGAACAATCGCTCGCCCGTCATCGTAAACGCGCCGATGATCAAGACCCGGATCAGCACCACCAGCGCCGCCACAAAGACCGGAACCACGCCCAAGAGCGCGTCCCGGCTGAGGACTTCATTGCCCAGGCCGGCGTGGTTGAGCAGCGCCAGGGAAACGCCCCACCACGTCAGCAGCGCGTTCATGCCAGCGGCCAGAAACCACGCCGCCATCAGATACCACGCCTCCGGCCGGGGCGCCGAACCACGCTCCGGCATGAACAACCGGGCCAGGCCGGCGAAATCCATGCCGCAGAACGCAATGGACAAAATGGCCGCCCAGCGCAGCCCCATGAAGCGCATCTCCCCCAGGAGGTCGGTCAGCGCAAAATCGGTCGTGGTGTAGTTGAAGAGTTCAAAGGCCAGCAGTGCCAGGACCATAATGGCGCCTATGATCCAGGCCCGGCGGGCTTGCAGGCTGCGGCCCAAACGCGCCAAACGATGGGTAAGTGAAGGGGACGATGATTGGGTTGGGTACATGGGTTGCCTCCAAAACACTCAGGAAGGAAAGTCTAGTACATTTGTTCTATAAAATCAAGATGAGCTAACTTAAAAAAAGAAAGGTTTGCCAGCCGGCCGGGGCGGCAAACCAGGCGCGGGGAAAAGCGGGCGGTTACAACTGCGGCCAGTCGAGGAGCAGCACTTCCAGGGCGAGGCGCGTGTTGATGTTTTTAGCGAGTTGGTCGCGGGTGCGCTGCAGGGCGGCGATTCTCAGCCGCGCCTGTTCCGGGGTGACGGCCTGGGCCACGCGTTCAATGTCGGTCAGACGGTCAATATTGACAACCGGCAAGTCCGTCAAGGCGGCGCGCAGCAGCACATCCCGCCAGAAGCTGGCCCACAGGTCGAGCACGCCTTGAATCCGGTCCGAGGGGCCTTCACGCGCCAGCCGGTCCGCATACGCAAAGCGGTCCACGCGGCTGCCGCCGAGCAGCCGGCGCAAGTCCTCCAAGCGCTGCTGGCGCTCCTCCAGCGCTTCCGGCTCGGCGTGCAGCCGGACCGCCCAGCCCAGCCGGCCGCCGGACAGCCGCGCCAGCAGCTCCGCCTGCGCGCGCGGCACCAGCCAGCGGGTGATCAACGCGTCCTGAACCAGGGCGGTGGGCAAGGGCCGCAGCTCCAGAACTTCACAGCGCGAGACAAGGGTGGGCAGGAGCGCGTCCGGGCTCTCGGCGGTCACCAGCAGAATGGCGTCGCCGGGAGGCTCCTCCAGGGTCTTCAGGCAGGCGTTCATGGCCTCGGGGTTGGCGGCGTCGAAATCCAGCAGCCGGGCGACGCGCCGGCGCGCCTCCACCGGCTTGAGGCTTAGATCGTAAATCAACTGGCGCACCGGCTCGATTTTGATCTTGTCGGTGCGGACTTTCTTGCCGCTGAGAATGGGCGCCACGGTCAGCAGATCCGGGTGGACGCCGCGCGCGGCGAGCTGACAGGCCCGGCATTGGCCGCAGGGCGGGGCGCCGGCCGAGCACAACAGCGCCTGCGCGAATTGCGCCAC
>JAGOBN010000466.1 GCA_017999235.1 Anaerolineales bacterium
CCCACTTCTACCTGCGCCCGGTGGTGGCGCGGGACGTGGCCAACGAGGCCCTGGACCTCAACACCTTCTACGCCTGCCTGGCCGCCACCACCAAACACGTCATGGGCGGCTGCTACTACGCGCCCAAAGTGGCGGAGATCAAGGAGATGGGCGCGCTCATCGCCGGCGGCGAGGAGGCCTTCCTCAAGCGCCCGTTCCTGTCGCTCAACCTGGGCTACATGATCAGCCCCCTGCGCTTCGCGGCCGAGACGGTGGAGACGCTCACCGCCGCCGTGCGCGCCGGCCTGCCGGTGGCCCTGGTCTCGGCCCCGCTCAGCGGCGCCACCGCGCCGGCCGCGCTGGTCGGCACCCTGGTGCAGTCTATCGCCGAGGAGCTGGCCGGCATCACCTACGTGCAGCAGCTGCGGCCCGGCCATCCCCTGCTGATGGGCAGCATGCCGCTGGTCACCGACCTGCGCACCGGCAGCATGATCGGCGGCGCGGCCGAGCTGGCGCTGATGAACGCCGCCGCCGCGCAGATGTGCCACTTCTACGGCCTGCCGATATACAACTCCTGCGGCATCACCGAGAGCAAGCTGCCGGACGTGCAGGCCGGTTTTGAGAAGGGGCTGACCACGGCCGTCACCGCCCTGGCCGGCGCGCAGTACAACCATCACGCCGCCGGCATGCTGGAAAGCCTGCTGGCCGTGGCGTACGAGAACTACATCATCGACGATGACATCGGCGGCCAGGTGATGCGCCTGGTGCGCGGCCTGGAGGTCACCGAGGCGTCGCTCTCCCTGGACGTGATCCACGAGATCTGCACGGACGGCCCCGGCCACTATCTGGGCCACGCCCAGACCCTGGAATTGATGAGCACGGAGTTCCACTATCCGCACACGGCGGACCGCGACACGCGCGCCAATTGGGAGGCCGCCGGCCGGCTGGATATGGCCGAACGCGCCCGGCGGCAGGCGCGGACCGTGCTGCAGACGCAGTTTCCGGAGATCATCCCCGCCGAGGTGGATCGGCAATTGCGCGCGCGCTTCGACCTGCAATTGCCGGCCGAGGTGATGCGCCCAGGAGGCTATCCATGATCGGCGGCGCGCATGGCAAACTGCTCCACGTTGATCTGACCACCGGCGCCATCCGCGTCGAGACCCCGCCGGACGAGTTCTACCGCCGGCTGGTGGGCGGGCGGGCGGTGGTGGCCTACCTGCTGCTGCGCGATCTGGCCCCCGGCGCCGACGCCTTCAGCCCGGAGAATCTGCTCATCTTCGCGCCCGGCTTGATGCAGGGCAGCCACCTGCCCGGCGCCGGCCGGCACGGCGTGGGCGGCAAATCCCCGCTCACCGGCGCGCTTGGCTCCAGCGAGGCCGGCGGCTGGTGGGGCCACGAGTTCAAGCGCACCGGCTACGACGCGCTGATCATCCGCGGCCGCGCCGAACAGCCCGTCTATCTGTGGATCAAGGATCAGCAGGTGGAGCTCCGGCCGGCCGGCCATCTGTGGGGCCAGGACACCTGGCCCACCGAGACGGCGCTCAAGCGGGAGCTGAACGACGACAAAATCCGCGTCGCCCAGATCGGGCCGGCCGGCGAGAACCGGGTGCTGTACGCGGCCGTCATGCACGATATCAACCGCGCCGCCGGCCGCAACGGCCTGGGCGCCGTGATGGGGTCCAAGAACCTCAAGGCCGTGGCGGTCCGCGGCACCACGGCCGTGCCGGTCGCGGCGCGCCCGCGCGTCACCGAAGTGGCCAAGTGGCTGGGCGCCAACTACCAAACCCTGGCCGCCTGGGCCACCGCGCCGGGGCGCGGCACGCAGGACTCGCTGGCCTGGTGGGGGCACCTGGGCGCCCTGCCCACCCAGAACTTCAGCGTGCCGATGTGGGACGAGCGCGACCAACTATCCGGCGAGCGCAACTACCAGATGTTCTTCCAGGACCGCGATACCTGCCAGGCCTGCCCGATCACGTGCAAACAGGTCTTCACCCACGCCAGTGACAACCCTTACGAAAGGCTCAACCCCGCTTACGGCGGGCCGGAATATGAAGCCATGGGCGCGCTCGGCTCAATCTGCCGCGTGACCGACAACCTGGCGGTCTGCAAGGCCAACGAACTGTGCAACGCCTATGGGCTGGACGCCATCTCCACCGGCATGTCCATCGCCTTTGTGATGGAAGCCTTCGAACGCGGCCTGCTCACCGCCGCCGACACGGGCGGCCTGGATTTCCAGTGGGGCGACGCTCAGTTGCTGCTCAAGGCCGTGGACCTGATCGCGCGGCGGGAGGGGTTTGGCCGCGTGCTGGCGGATGGCTCGGCGCGCCTGGCCGAGCGCCTGGGGCCGGCGGCCGCCGATTTTGACCTGACCGTGAAGAAGCAGGAATTGCCCATGCACGAGCCGCGCCTCAAACAGGCGCTGGGCGTGGGCTACGCCGTCGCCCCGGTCGGCGCCGACCACATGATGAACATGCACGACACGGACATCGCCTATGACGGCGCCGGCCTGCAGCGCGTCAACTCCGTGCTGGAGCCCCCCATCCCGCCGCTCAAGCCCAGCGATCTGGGGCCGGACAAGCTGCGCGCCTTTCACGCCGAGCTGAACTGGATGCACTTCCAGGACTGCGCCGTCAACTGCCACTTCCACCCGTACAACTACGACCACCTGGCCGCCGCGCTCTCGGGCGTCACCGGCGTGGAATACGACCGGCACGCGGTGCTGGCGGTGGGGGCGCGCGCGCAGACCCTGGCGCGGCTGTTCAACCTGCGCGAGGGCTTCACGGCCGACGATGACAAGCTGCCCAAGCGCGTGCGGCAGGCCTTTGAGACGGGGCCGCTGGCCGGCGTGGCGGTCTCGGAGGAGAACTTTGCGTGGGCCAAGCGCCGCTACTATGAGCTGATGAATTGGGACGGGGCGACCGGCGTCCCGACGGCGCGCTGTCTGCAAGAGCTGCAGTTGGACGGTCTGCTGGCTGAGGCGCGCCTCAGCGCGGCCTAGGTCAGGCCGCCGCCGGCACAGCTTCCGGTCCCCGCGCCGCCTCGGCCGGCGCGGGCTGAACGGCATCCGGCAGATCGGCTTCCACGTTGCGCAGGCGCGGGTTGAGCGCCGCCGCCGCCGTCGCCGCCAGGAGCAGCGCGCCGGCCGCGATAAACATCAGGCCCATGCCCCGGCCGGCGCCTACCCCCAGCCAGACGCCCAGCCAGGTGTCCGCCCACGCGCCGCCCGGCCGCAGCAGCGGCTCAAAAACCCGGTCCGCCAGCGGGCCGGCCAGGAGCATGGCCAGCGGCATCATCGAACGCGCGATCATCGAGCGCACGGCGAACACCCGGCCCTGGACCTCCGCCGCCACCTTGGCCTGGAAGATGGCCTGGCTGCAGCCCGAGGCAATCGGCGCGCCCAGGACCATCAGCGCCAGGCCGGCGCCGACCGTCCACGGCGACGCGAACAGGCCGATAAAGGCCAGACCAAACGCCATCAGCCCGATAAAGCCCAGCACGCCCACGATGCGCCGGCGCGGCCCGCCCCACACGCTGATGATGACGCTGCCGGCCAGCATCCCCAGGCCGACCACGGATTGGATGACGCCCAAGGCCGTGGGCGTGCTGAACGTGAGCACCAGCGGCCCGGTCAGCACGGTGGCGGCATTAAGGAGGAAGTTGACCAGCGCCGCGAACAACATCAAGCTCAGCAGGCCGGGCCGGGCCGCCAGATACCGAAACCCAAAACCGGCGTCATGGGCGAACTGGCGCGCCGCGCTGCGCTCGGTCCGCGGCGCGGCCGGCGGCTGGGGAATGGCCACCACCAGCAGTGCGCCCACCGCGGCCGCGAACGTGATCAAATCAATGGTGATCAGGCCGCTCAGACCGATGATGGGGAACAAGGCTCCAGCGATGATCGGCGCGGCCAGCATCTCCAGCGCCTGGCTGAGCTGCACCAGGCCGTTGGCGCGGCCGAGTTCCTGGGGCGGCACCAGCATGGTGATGGATGCGGTGTAGGCCGGCTCCTGAAACGCGCCGCAGACCGCGCCGGCCAGGGCGATGAGGTAAATGTGTTCGATGGCGAAATGGCTGGAGTTCAGCAGGAACAAGGCGGCCAGCGTCACCAGCGCGCTGCCGGTATCCGCCAGGATCATGATCCAGCGCCGGTTCCACCGGTCGGCCACCACACCAGCCACTGGCGCCAGCAGGATGCGCGGCAGGGTGCTGAACAGGGCCGTCAGCGCGAACGGGGTGGCCGCGCCGGTGCGCTCAAAGATCCACACCGCTAGGCCAAAGCTGGTCAGACCGGAGCCGATAATCGAGATCACCTGGCC
>JAGOBN010000467.1 GCA_017999235.1 Anaerolineales bacterium
GCATGATAATGGGCAGGTCCGCGTGCGTGGGGAGGGGGTGCGCCCGCAGCCGCCGGCAGACTTCATAGCCGTCGAGCTTGGGCAGCATCAGGTCCAGCACCAGCAGGGCCGGCCGTTCACGGTCCACGGCCGTCAACGCGGCCAGGCCGTCGCCGGCCGCGGCGGTGCGGAACCCCTCGCGCTCCAAGTACAGCTTGGCCAGCTCAATAATGTTCGGCTCGTCGTCCACCAGCAAGATTAATTCACCCGGCATGCGGGCGATTGTAGAGGTTTCCGCCGCGGCCGGCAACCAGCTGAACGCGCCAAGGCAAATTCCTTGACAAGCCCCTAGCGCTCGGCTAGAATGCGGCGCGTAGCGTATGACCCGGCGTGCTCACAACGGGTTGCTCGCCGAGATAGCTCAGTTGGTAGAGCACGCGACTGAAAATCGCGGTGTCCCCAGTTCAATCCTGGGTCTCGGCACTGTCGGTCGCACAAGCGCGACACAAAATTGCGGGCGTGGTTCAGTGGTAGAACGTTTCCTTGCCAAGGAAAAGATCGTGGGTTCGAATCCCATCGCCCGCTCTTGAACCCCAGCAGACAGGCCACCCCCTGTCTGCTTTTTTTTTCCGCCCTGGCGCGCCAGGGCCTTTTCGTTAACCGGGGAGGCGGCATGGGCAAACCCAAGGTTTTGGTGGTCCCGCACACGCGTAAGCTGGCGCGCTTGTTTGCGCCGGCCGATTGGGAGCGCCTGCACGGGCTGGCGGACGTGGTCTGGGGGCGCGATGAGCCCATGCCGCTGGACGACTTCCAGGCGGCGCTGCCCGAGGTGACGGCCATTGTCCACGGGCTGTGGACTTACGGCGGCGCCGAGACCTTGAGCCGGGCGCCGCGGCTGCGCGCCGTGATCGAGTTGATGGGCGCGCACGGCCATCCCGGCTTTGACTACGAGTACTGTTTTGATCAGCGTATCCGCGTCCTGAGCTGTTCACCGGCCTTCGCGCCGCAGGTGGCCGAGATGGCGCTGGGCCTGGCTTTGGCCGGCGCGCGCGATATCGCCCTGGGCGACCGGCTGTTCCACGCCGGCCAGGAACAATACTCCTCGGCCGGCAACGTGGGGACCTTTCTGTTGGGCGGGCAGACGGTGGGGCTGGTGGGCTATGGCGCGATCGCGCGCGAAGTGCGGCGGCTGATGGAGCCGTTCAAGTGCCGCTGGCTGGCCTATGATCCGTGGCTGCCGGCCAGCCGCCTGCGCGCCGACGGTGTGGAGCCGGCCGCGCTGGATGAGCTGCTGGCGGCCGCGCGCGTGATCTTTGTGCTGGCGATCCCCACCGCCGACAACCGCGCGCTGCTGGACCGGGCGCGGCTGGAGCGGATTGCGCCGGGCAGTTTACTGGTGCTGCTCAGCCGGGCGCATCTGGTGGATTTTGACGCGCTCACGGATTTGGTGGAGCGGGGGCGCTTCAAGGCCGCGATCGACGTTTTTCCATTTGAGCCGCTGCCGGCCGACCATCCCATCCGGCAAGCGGACGGCGCGGTGCTGTCCGCGCATCGCGCCGGCTCAACAGCGGCGGGGCTGCAGCTGATCGGCCGGATGGTGGTGGATGATCTGGAAGCCATCCTGGCCGGCCAGCCGCCGTATAGTCTGCTGGCCGCCCAGCCGGAATGGATGGAGCGCCTGGACGCCAGCGGCCAACGCGTCTCCGCCTCCTACCAGCGGGCAGCCGGCGCGCGGTAAGCGGCCGCGCGCCACATCTGGTGCTTGACAGGCTTCCGCGCCCCGGAGTATAGTCGCCGCAACTGAATAACCGTCAACTTTGGTGCCCTGAACCCCGGATGGTCAGGGCGGAAATGGCGAAGCCGGTGTGAGACGCAGCCCGCGGGCTGCTGATCAAGTCCGGCGCTGTCGCGCAACTGTAAATCCAATCGGCTAGATTGGATGAGCCAGGTCGCCCACCAGGTTGCATTCTCCACACTGCCTCGCGTCAAGGAGGTGGGGACAAGCGCCGAACTTGGTTTGCCACTTGCCCACCCCTTGTCATTAGACAAGGGGTTTTTGTTTTAGGGCTATTCTCGGAGGAGATTTGGAATGCTTAAAGTCCGTGTTTTCCCGTATGTCAGTTTGCTCAGCGCCGCGGCCGTCTTGCTGGCCGCGTGCGCGGCGCCGGCCGCGCCCACCCCCACCCCGGTCCCGCCCACGGCCGCGCTGCCGCCCACCGCGGCGCCGCTGCAGATCACCGATGGTTTGGGCAACGTGGTCACGCTGGCCGGCCCCGCGCAGCGCATCGTGACGCTGGCGCCATCTAACACCGAACTGCTCTTCGCCCTCGGCGCCGGCGGCCAGATGGCCGGCCGCGATGAGCTCTCGGATTATCCGGCCGAGGCGCAGGCCGTGGCCAGCATCGGCGCGACGTACGGCGCGCTCAACACCGAGACGATTGTGGCCCTGAAGCCCGATTTGATTCTGGCGGCCGAGGTGAACAGCCCGGAACAGATGAAGGGCTTACAGGATTTGGGCCTGACAGTCTTCTGGCTGGCGAACCCCACCGATTTTGAGGGGCTGTTCCAGAACCTGATGATCGTGGGCCAGTTGACGGGCCGGACGGCCGAGGCCGACGCGCTGGTGGCCGATCTGCGGGCGCGGGTGCAGGCCGTCACCGACAAGGTCGCGGGCGTGACGTCGCGCCCGAAGGTGTTTTACGAATTGGATGCTACCGACCCCACCAAGCCGTACACCGTCGGGACCGGCACCTTCATGGACACGCTGCTGACCTTGGCCGGCGGCCAGAATGTGGCGGCCGGATTGGAGAGCGCTTATCCGCAGATCAGCGCGGAAGAGCTGGTGAAGCAGAACCCGGACTTCATCCTGCTGGGCGACGCCGCTTACGGCGTGAACCCGGACGTGGTGAAGGCGCGCGCTGGCTGGGAAGCGATTGCGGCCGTTCAGACGGGCCGGATCTTGGCCTTTGATGACAACGTGGCCAGCCGGCCCGGCCCGCGCCTGGTGGATGGGCTGGAAGCGCTGGCCGAACTGCTCCATCCGGAGTTGTTTAATTGACCTTGGAAGATGCGAACCAGGCCGCCCGCCGGGCGGCTTGGCTCCCGTTCCTGTGGTGCGGCCTGGCGCTTGGCGGCGCGCTGCTGCTGAGCGCCGGCCTGGGCGCCGTCTACATCCCGCCGTTGGACGTGGCCGGCGTGCTGCTGGCGCGTGGGCTGGGCTGGCCGCGTCAGCCGGAGTGGCCGGCCACCTGGGACACCATCCTGTTCAGCATCCGCCTGCCGCGCACGGTCCTGGTGGCGCTCACCGGCGCGGCCCTGGCCGGCAGCGGCGCGGCCTATCAAGGTTTGTTCCGCAATCCGCTGGCGGACCCATATCTGATTGGGATTGCCTCCGGGGCCGGGCTGGGCGCGGTGGTGGTGATGGCGTGGCAGTGGCCGGCCACCCTGCTGGGCATGGCGGCGGTGCCGGCCGGCGCCTTCGTGGGCGCGCTGCTTACGGCGGCGCTGGTGGTGAACCTGGCGCGGCTGGGCGCGCCCACAGCCTCCACCACCTTGATCCTGGCCGGCGTGGCGGTGGGGGCGTTCGCCTCGGCCCTGATGACGTTCTTGATGCTGCGCTCCCAGGGCGAACTGCGCCGGGCGATGGCGTGGCTGCTGGGCGGCTTTGCGCTGGGCGGCTGGGACCCGGTGTGGGCGGCGCTGCCCTACATTGGCGTGGGGCTGCTGATCTTGCTGCTGATGACGCGCCCGCTCAACGTCCTGCAATTTGGCGAGGACCAGGCCCGGCAGCTGGGCCTGGACGTGGAGCGGGTGAAGCTGATTGTGATTGCGGCGGCGTCGCTGGCGACGGCGGCGGCCGTGGCTTTTTCCGGCATCATCGGTTTTGTGGGCCTGATCGTGCCGCACATGGTGCGGCTGCTGTGGGGGCCGGATCACCGCCGGCTGCTCCCGCTGGCGATCCTGGCCGGCGCGGCGGCCCTGCTGCTGGCGGATGTGGCGGCGCGGCTGGTGCTGGCGCCGCAAGAGCTGCCGGTGGGCATCATCACGGCGCTGGCCGGGGCGCCGTTTTTTCTCTGGCTGCTGCGCCGCAGCCGGCCGGCTTGAGCTGAGTGGAGAACGCGCATGTTGACTCTGGAAGCCCTCACCGTTCACTACGGCCCGCGCCCGATCTTGCGGGCGGTCACGCTGGACGTGCGCGCCGGCGAAGTGCTGGCCCTGATCGGGCCGAATGGGGCCGGCAAGACCACGCTGATCCGCGCGGCGGCCGGCCTGCTGGCGCCGGCGGGGGGCGCGGCGCGCCTGGCCGGGGAG
>JAGOBN010000468.1 GCA_017999235.1 Anaerolineales bacterium
TCAGGCCGCCGGCCGGCGCGGCCAGGTGGAATAAGGATGCACCGACAAATAGGCGTTGGTGTAATGGGCGTCGGTTGAGACCTCGGCCCCCACCCAGGGCGGCAGAGCCACCGGCTGGGCCTCGTGTTCCAATTCCACCTCCGCCAGCACCAGGCCGGCGTTGGCGTTGGCGAACTCATCCACTTCCCACGTTAAACCGGCGAAGACCACCCGGTGGCGCGTCTTTTCCACCAAGACGGGCTGGCACAGCTCTGTCAGCAGAGCCTCCCCGTCCGCCAATGGAATTTCATATTCGAACTCGGCGCGGCGCAGGCCCTGCCGGGCGCCCTTCAGGGTGAGATAGGCGCGCGCGCCGGCCACCCGCACCCGCACCGTTCGGCCCGGCTCGCGCGAAACATAGCCCTGGCGCATCACTTCGGCCGCCGCGCCGGCGCGCCAGCCGTCTCCGCTCACCAGGAACTTGCGTTCAATTTCAGTACCCATGTTCAGCCTCGCAATCCGGCTTCTTGGGCGTTGGCGTCCAGCGCCGCCAGCGCTTCCGCATACGCCACACGCGGCGTAAAACCCAGTTCTTGCCGGGCGCGCGCGGCCGGCACCCGGTTGTGCGCGCCCACCAGGTTGACGGCTTCCCGCGTCAGCGGCGGCCGGCGCTGGCTGCCCCGCCAGCGCCACACGGCTTCCGCCCCGCCGGCCGCCGCTCGCGCCAGCCAGCGCGGCACGCGTCCGGGCGGCCGCGCCCCGGCCAACCGCGCCAGGTCGGTGAAGTACTGCCGCCACGTGACGCCGTTCTCATCGTTAGCATTGTAGGTCCGGCCCACCGCCGCCGGATGGGCCGCCGCCAGCAGCAGCAGATCAATCAGATTATCCACATAGCACAGCGCCGCATCCTGAGCCAGGCCGCCGATCACGGCCGGCACCCCGCGCCGCAATTCCGCGGCCGCCTCGCGCACCCACGGCCGGCAGCCGACGCCGTAGACATTCGTCGGCCGGATGACGGCCACCCGCAGGCCGCGCTCACCCGCCAGCTGCCAGGTGACCGTTTCCTGGGCTTGCTTGGCGCGGCTGTAGGCGCTTTGCGCTTCTCCCCAGGCCAGGTCTTCGTGGCAAACGTGCGTGGGAATCTTATCGCCATACACGGTATAACTAGAGACGACGACGATTCGCGCCGCGCCGGCGCCGCCGGCCTCCAGCACATGGCGGGTGCCGGCGACCGTGACGCGCTGGAACCAGGCTTCCGGCCCCCAATCCCCCACCGCCGCCGCCAAGTGCAGGATGGTGCCGGCATGCCGCACGGCCTGCGCCACGGCCTGGGGATCGGTGATATCGCCGCGGCGCACCTCGACCGGGCCGGCCCACAGACCGGTGATTTTTTCGTCCGGCAGGACCAGCGCCCGCACATAGCGGCCTTCCGCCGCCAGACGCCGCACCAGCCAGCGGCCGATAAAGCCGGTGGCGCCGGTCACGACGATGGGTTCCGCCAGGTTGAGAGCTTCCACCGCACCTCACTTATCCGACCAGCCAGAATTATAATCAGTCGTTACCCAGGAGCCGAGCTTATGCCGCCCCGCCGGTTGGTCCTCATCGATATTGACGGTCTGCGCCGCGACGTCTTCACTCAGGCGCTGGCTGCCGGCGCCCTGCCGCACCTGGCCCGTCTGCTCGGCGGCGCGGACGCCGGCGCCGGCCTGCACTTCGAGCCGGTGAGCAACGCCCCGTCCATCACCTTTTGCTGCCAGAGCTCCATTTTCACCGGCGCCCACCCGGAACAACACGGGATCATGGGCAACCAGTTCTTCGACCGCTTCGGCCGCCGCACCGGCGGCATGCCGCGCCACTATGCCTTTGATGTCGGCGACACGCTGGCCGTGGACGACGCGGTGCGCGTTTTCACCGGGCCGGCCGGCCTGATCGGCGAAACGCTGGCGCCCGAGACCCCCACCCTCTATGAACACGCCGCGGCCCGCGGGCTGACCTCCACCGTCGCCTTCAACATGATTGCGCGCGGCGCCACCCATTGGCTCAAGCCCAATCTGGTGGATATCGCCCGCTTCACCAAAGGCGGCGGCCTGCTGGGGATCTCGGCCGAACAATACGACGGACAGATGGTGGCGGCCCTGACGGCGCATCTGCGCGCCGGCGCGCGCCCGGACGTGCTGACCGCCTATTTCATGGGCCTCGACCATCATTCCCACGAGCATGGGCCGGACCACCAGACCGAGTATCTAACCCGCGTGGTGGACGCGCAAGTGGGCGGGCTGACGGCTGAGCTGGAGCGGGCCGGGATGTTTGCGGACACGCTGTTCGCGATCGTTTCCGATCACGGCCAGATCGGCGTGGTCGCCGATGACCGCCATGCGCTGCGGCTCGGCTTTCCGTTTGACCGCGAGATGGGATATCTCTTTGACGCGCTTGGCCTGGATGTGCATGACAAGCCCGGCGAAGGCCCCCACTGCGACGCGGTGGTGGCCTGCAACGGCGGCCTGGCCCACGTTTACTTGAAGCACCGCGCCGGCGCCTGGGCCGACCCACCGCGCTTCGAAACCGACGTGCTGCCCGTGGCCCGCGCCTTCTGGGCCGCGCACCAGACCGGGCAGCACGCGCCGGACCTGCTGGGCGCGCTGGCGCTGGTGCTGGTGCGCGCCGTCGAGCGGGACGGCTGGGACGCCGATTACCGCGCGCTGACCCCGGCCGGCCAGCTGGTCCCCATCGCCGAGTTCCTGGCCGCGCATCCGGAAATCCAGATGGTCGAGGCCGCCCAGCGGCTGCGGCATCTGGCCGCGCCCGTCAGCGGCGATGTGGTGCTGGCGGCCAACTACGCCGCCGGCTTCTACTTCGGCGCGCCGCTCAAGGGCGTTCACGGGGGGCTGCATCCGGATGATTCCGAGGCCGTGCTCTCGCTGGGCTGGCCGGCCGGAGCGCGCTCCGAGCCGGCCCAAACGGCGGCGCTGCGCGCGGCGGCGCAGACGGCGGTGGCCGAACGGTGCCGGAGCGAGGGCGGCCGGCGGGCCGGCATCGTGGATCTGCTGCCGGCGGTGATGGCGGCGCTCGGCTGGTCCGCCCCCCAAGGATGAGCGCGTGCGGTCCAATTTACGCTATTTACGCATCGTCTGGTTTTTTGCGCGGCTGACCCTGCACATCCTGAGCTGGGAGGTGGCCGGGCGCCGGCTGGGGCTGGCCGGCTGGGTCAACCGCAGCGCGCAAGCCCGGTATACGCGCTGGGCCGGCCGCTTCCGCGGACTGGCGCTGCGGCTCGGCGGCGTCATGATTAAGGTCGGCCAATTCTTGTCCTCGCGCGTGGACGTCCTGCCGGAGTACATCACGCAGGAGCTGGCCGGCCTGCAGGACGAGGTGCCGGCGGAGCCGGCGGACCTCATCCGCGCGGCGGTGGAGCGCGAGCTGGGCCGGCCGTTGGCCGAGGTCTTTCCCCGCTTCCAATCCGAAGTCCTGGCCGCCGCCTCCCTCGGCCAAACCCACCGCGCCACCCTCACCACCGGCGAGGCCGTGGTGGTCAAGGTCTTGCGCCCCGGCATCGAAGCCATTGTGGAGATTGACCTGGCCGCCCTGCGGCTGGTGGCGCGCTGGGTCAAACACTATTCGCTTATCAGCCAGCGCGCGGACATCGAGGCCCTGCTGACCGAGTTCAGCGTGACCCTGCGCGAAGAACTGGATTACACGCTGGAGGCCCAGCACGCGGCCCGCTTCGCGGAGATGTTCGCGGACAGCCCCGGGGTGCGCATCCCGCGCGTCTACCCGGCCACTTCCAGCCGGCGCGTGCTCACCCTGGAAGACGTCGGCTTCGTCAAGATCACGGACTACGCGGGCCTGACGGCGGCGGGCTTAGACCGCGCCCACGTGGCCCAACGCCTGTTCAAGGCGTACATGATGCAGATCTTTGACTACGGCTTCTTTCATGCCGACCCGCACCCCGGCAACTTGTTCGTGCAGACCTTCCCGGACCGCCCCGGCTGGCGGCTGGTGTTTATTGACTTTGGCATGACGGGGACCGTCACGCCGGCCGTGCGCGCCGCGCTGCGTGAAATCGCCATCGGGATCGGCGCGCGTGATCCGGCGCGGCTGGTGCGGGCGGCCGGCGCTTTGGGGGCGCTGCGGCCGGGCGCGGACCTCAACCGCATCATCGAGGCCGAAACCGCCGTATTTGACCGCTTCTGGGGCAAGAGCATGAGCGAGCTGCGCCAGACGGATGTGCGCGAGGTGGAGCAGTTCATGCACCAGTTCCGGGATTTGCTCTTTGAGCTGCCCTTCCAGGTGCCGGAAAACCTG
>JAGOBN010000022.1 GCA_017999235.1 Anaerolineales bacterium
CACCCCGGCCAACCCGGCCAGCAGGGCCGCTAACAGCCAGCCCGTCCGGTCGGGCGTGTCCCGCACGATGAAGCCGTCCACGCTGACCTCGAACTCCGGCCCGGTTTCGGCCGTCAGCACCACCGCGTGGCGGCCGGCCGGCAGTCCGCCGGCCACGAGCAAGCGCGTTGGCGGCGCCGGCTGCTCGGCGCGCAGGTCAAACACCCGCGCCGGCCCGCCGTCCACGCTGACGGTCAGCCGGCCGCTGGCCGGCCCGCGCGTGACCAGCACGATCAAGTCCGTGCCGGAGAAGGTGAAGCGGGCGTCGGCGCCGGCGCGCTCGGCCGTGCGCTGCGCGCCGAAGGTCGCGGCCGGGTCCAGCGTCACGCGCCAGCCGGCCCAGTCCACGGCCCAATGGTCTTCCTGGAACCAGCCCGGATACATGACGCGCGCGCCGGCGATGTAGTCCCGCACCGCCGCGTAGACGGGCCGCAGCGTGAAATCCGGGTCGGCCATGCGGAAGTAATACCAGGCCTGATCTTTCTCCGCCTCCGAGGCGCGTTTGAAAAACCAGAACATGTTCGCGCCCACCCACGGCCACTCGGCCTGCGCGCGCTGAAAAGCTTCCACCACATAGCGCGCCTGTTGGTCGTCGGTGACCCGGCCAAAGATGCTGGGGATGCCTTCCGGCGCGGCGTTCCAATTCATCTCCGCGATCCAGATAGCCGTGTGGGCGTCGCCGTTCTTGACCATCAGGTCGCGGATGAACAGGTTGCGGCCATAGTTGAAGAGCAAGGGCCGCTGCCGCCGGTCGGTGGGGCCGCTGCCCAGGCCGTAGCCCTGCACCGAGAGCACGTCAAAACAGCGGCCGGCGCCGGCGTCATACATGCGCTGCAGGAAAACGAAGTCGTTCAATTCCGCGGCGCTGTTCGTGGCCGGGTTGATCAGGCCGAGCGGGTTGGTGGGCGCCAGCGGCGCGGAGACGACGACGAGGCTGGGGTCCACCTGTTTGAGCCGGTCATAGGCCGCGCACAGCAGGCGCGTGTAGGCCTCCGGGTCGGCCGGCTGGTCGCCCCATTCCGGATAGATATTGGGCTCGTTCCAGATTTGGAAGTAGCGCACCCGGCCGCGGTAGCGCTCGGCCACGGCGGCCGCGAAGTCGGCATAGTCCGCGGCGTTATCGGGCGGGGCGAAGGCGCCGCGCGCGTCGCCGTCGGCGCGTGACCAGGCCGGCGGCGAGGACAGCCGGGCCAGGATCTCCAGGCCGTGCGCGTCCGCCAGGTCCACGATCTGATCGTACTTGTCCCAGGCCGACAGACACGGCCCGTTGCGGCAATCCTCAAAGCTGCCTTTGGCGCTGATCTCCAGATCCGCCCACGGAAACTCCTGGCGCAGCCAGTGGAAGCCGGCCGCCGCGATCAGCGCCACCTGGCGCGCGCGCTTGGCCGGCTCCACCTCTTGCTGCAGGAAGGTGTTGATGCCAAACGGGTTGACGCCGTTGTATTGGATCGGGGTCTCCGGCTGCAGCTCCAGCGGCGGGCGCAGCGCGCCCACGGCGATGTTCCACAGCGCGCGCGCTTGGCTGGCGGGCTCTTCCTCGCCCGTTTGGGCATAAGCCCAGCGCCCTAACGCGGCGCGGTTGGCGAAGGCGGCCAGCGCGAGTCCAAGCACACCGAGCATCAGCCAGTTACGAATCTGCATGGGGGGATTATAAACCGGGCCGGCGCGCTTTCTGTCAATGAGCGCTGGCTGATCCGGGCGGGCGCGTCGACGTGACCCCTCACGCAGAACCACGCGCGCACAACCCCTTAACCCCTAACCTCTAACCTCCACAACCTCCGGCCGCGCCTACATAATTTCTCCACACTTGGGGCCTACAGTGCGCCCAATCGCAGATTCGGGAGATTGAGCTATGCAAACTCGCAAGTTATGGACGGCGGCCGCTCTGCTGACGGCAAGCAGCCTGCTGCTAGCGGCCTGTGGCGCGCGCCCACCCGCCGGCGCCCAGGGGCCGGCCCGCCAAACCGAGGCGGTCACGAGCGTGACGGCGACCTCAACCGTGGAGCTTTCCGGCTCGGTCGAGCCGCGCCAGTCGGCGACGCTCACCTGGAAGACCACGGGCCAAGTGGCGGAGGTTAAGGTTCAAGCCGGCGCGCGCGTTCAAGCCGGCGACGTCCTGCTGACGCTCGACCCGGCCAGCGCGCCGCAAAGCCTGATCCAGGCGCAAGCGGACTTGCTCACGGCGCAAACCGCCCTGGAAGATCTGCGGCATCCGTCGGCGCTGCAAGTGGCCAACGCGCAAAAAGCGGTGGCGGACGCCCAGCAGACGCTGGCGGACAAACAGCGCGCGTTGAAGAATCTGCTCTCCCCGAACGTGGCCTATTATCAGGATCAGTACCGCCGCGCCCAGCAGACCCTGACCACGGCCCAGCAAAACGCCGAGGTCACCAATTTCCAGACCAGCCTGCGCAACGCCCAAGACACGCTGGACAACGCGGCCAGCAATCTGAAGAAGTTCCAGGATTTGGAGGCCCAGTATCCGGGCTACAGCCAGCAGCACGGCAACGCTCTGGAAAACGCGCAAAAGACCTATGACCGCGCGGTCCAGGATTACCAGACGGCGCAGTACAACCTTGAGCAGGCCCAGGCCAAAAACGCCAACGCCGTCGCGGACGCGCAGACCAGCTTGACCACGGCGCAGGCTAACCTGGCGGAAGCCCAGGCCGGCCCGGAGGCGCTGGAGCAGGCCCAGGCCGAGGCGGCCGTGGCGGTGGCGGAGGCCAGCCTGACGGAGGCCCAGCAGAAGCTGCAAGAGCTGCAGATGGGCGGCCACCCGGATGATGTGGCCGCCGCCCAGGCGAAGGTGGCGGCGATTGAAGCCAGCCTGGCCGCGCTGGAGATCACCGCGCCCTTTGACGGCGAAGTGCTGACGGTCAATAACCTGCCCGGCGATCTGGTGGCCCAGGGCGGGGCGGCCGTGGTGCTGGCCAATCGTGATCCGCTGCACGTCAACGTATCCGTGGATGAGTCGGATATCACGGCGGTGCAGGCCGGCAACCCCGCCACCGTGACGTTCGACTCTCTGGCGGATCTGACACTCTCCGGCACAGTCGCCGCGATTGACCCGGTGGGGCAAACCGTGCAGGGTCTGGTGCGCTACACCGTGCGCGTGGACCTGGACGGCTCGGACCCGCGCGTGCTGATGGGCATGACGGCCAATGTGAAGATCGTGACCGCCGTGCAAGCGGGCGCGCTGGCGGTGCCGTTCCGGGCGGTGAAACTGGATGCCCAGGGTGAATACGTCAACCGCGTCACGGCCGCCGGCGTGGAGCGCGTGGCGGTGGTCAGCCTGCAGACGCAGGATGATGTGGTGATTGTCACCGGCCCGCTGACCCCCGGTGACGTGGTGGAAGTCTCCACCATCCCCAGCACGACTACCACCGGCCCGCGCGGGCCGGGCGGGATGTTCGGCGCGCCGTGAGGCCCGCCGCGGGGGTGAGGGGCAGAGACGCGGACACTGGGACAGCGAGGCCGGCGATGATTGAAGTTGAGAATCTAACGAAGGTTTACGCGTTGGGCGGCGCCGAGGTGCGGGCGCTGGACGGCGTGAGTCTGAAGATCGAAAAAGGCGAGATGGCCGCCATCATGGGGCCGAGCGGCTCCGGCAAGAGCACACTGATGGCGATCTTGGGCTGTCTGGATGTCCCCAGCGCCGGCCGCTACCGGCTGGACGGCCAGGCGGTGGAGCAATTGAACGACGACCAACTGGCGGACGTGCGCGGGCGCAAGATCGGGTTTGTGTTCCAGCAGTTCAACCTGCTGGCGCGCACCACCGCCCTGGACAACGTGATGATGCCGCTGTCTTACGCGGGCCTGAGCGGACGGGAGCGCCGGCGCCGCGCCGAAGACGCGCTGGGCAAGGTGGGCCTGCAAGACCGGCTGCACCACCGCCCCAACGAGCTCTCCGGCGGCCAGCAGCAGCGCGTGGCCATCGCCCGCTCGCTGGTGAACAACCCGGCCATCCTGCTGGCCGATGAGCCGACCGGCGCCCTGGACAGCAAGACCGGGGCCGAGATTATCGGCCTGTTCCAGCGCCTGCACCGCGAGCTGGGCCAAACCGTCATCTACGTGACGCACGATCCTTTCATCGCCCGGCACACTGAGCGCGTGATCCGGCTGGCGGACGGCCTGATCGCGGGCGATGAGCGCATTGCCGAGCCGCTGCAGGCCGGCGCGCCGCGGCCCAGCGAAGTGGCCCTGGCGCAGCACTGACGCCGGCCGGCGAGCCAGGAGTTCTAGATTATGAAGATCACGATCATAGCCGCCGGCAGCCGCGGGGATGTCCAGCCGTATGTGGCGCTGGGCCGGGGGCTGCAAGCGGCGGGGCATGCGGTTCAGCTCTTGGCCACGCAAGGCTTTCAAAGCTTGGTCGCCGAATACGGCCTGGATTTCGTGGCGCTGGGCGGCGCGGTGGAAGCCGCCGCGCAAAGCCAGATGCAGGCCATCGCCGAGCGCGGCAACTTGCTGGAGATTCTGGCCACCACCGGCCGCGGCGCGCACCAGTTGGCGCGGCTGGCGGCGGTCAGCGGATTGGCGGCCGGCCAGGGCACGGATCTGATCCTGGGCGGCCTGGGGGCGCTGCCGGTGGGCGTGGCGCTCTCGGAAAAACTGGGCGTGCCTTTTATCCAGGCGTATCTGATGCCCTTTACACCGACGCGGGAGTTTCCCAGCGTGCTGACGCCGCTGCCGCAGACGCGCTGGACCGCCTGGGCCAATGGCCTGTCTCATCACTTGGCGCGGCAGCTGATGTGGCAGACTTTTCGGGCGGCGGATAACCGGGTCCGGGCCGAAGTCTTGGATTTGCCGCCAGGCTCCTGGTGGGGGCCGTTTGCGGCCCTCCAACAGCAGCCGTACCCGGTCTTATATGGCTACAGTCCGCAGGTGGTGCCGCCGCCCGCCGACTGGCAGGGGATGGCTGAGGTCACCGGCTATTGGCTTCTGGAGCCGCCGCCCGGCTGGACGCCGCCGGCCGCGCTGGTGGATTTTCTGGAGGCCGGCCCGCCGCCCGTCTATGTCGGCTTTGGGAGCATGCCGAGCCGCCAGCCGGAAGCCACCGCCGAATTGGTCCTGCAAGCGCTGGCGCGCGCCGGCCAGCGCGGGGTGATTGCGGCGGGCTGGGGCGGGATGCAGACCAGCGCGCTGCCCAAGACGGTGTATATGGCCGGCGCCCTGCCGCATAGCTGGCTGTTCCCGCGGATGGCCGCAGTGGTGCATCACGGCGGCGCCGGCACCACGGCGGCCGGACTGTGGGCCGGCGTCCCGTCCATCGTCACGCCCTTCTTCGGCGACCAGCCGTTTTGGGGGCGGCGTGTCCACGCGCTGGGGGTGGGGCCGCGGCCGATCCCGCGCCCGCAGCTCACCGCCGAGAATCTGGCGGCCGCCATCCGGGCAGCGGTGTCTGACCCGGCGCTCCAGGAGCGCGCCGCCGCGCTGGGGCGGCGCGTGCGCGCCGAACGCGGGGTGGACCGGGCCGTGGCCGTCATCGAACAGAGCCGCAACCCCTAAAGCGCCGGCTGCCGGCAGAGGAGAGCCCCATGAACCTGACCGAGAACTTTCGCATTGCCCTGCGCGCGCTGGCCGCCAACAAGCTGCGCTCGATCTTGACCATGCTGGGTATCATCATCGGCGTCGGCGCGGTGGTGGGGTTGATGGCCATCGGCCAGGGCGCCACCTCCAGCATCACCTCCCAGGTGGAGGGCATCGGCGCCAACTTGATTTCCATTTCCGCCGGCCGGTTTGACGGCGCCGGCGGCCCCCAGCAAAGCGCCCTCTACCTCTCCGACTACGAAGCCCTGCGCCGCGATCTGGACCCGGCCCAAGTGGCCGGCATCGCGCCGACCATCCAGGCCAACGCCACCGTGACCTATGCCAAAGAGACGGTGACTCTGCAGGTGGTGGGGACCACCCCGGACTTTCTGGCGGTGCGGTCCTACGAATTGGAGCGCGGCCGGTTTATCAACGCCGGCGACCGCTCCAGCCGGGCGCGCGTGACGGTCCTGGGCTCGCAGACGGCCACCGACCTGTTCGGCGGCATGGACCCGCTTGGCCGCAAGGTCAAGATCGGGGGCGTGTCTTATGAGGTGATCGGCGTGCTGAAAACCAAGGGCTCGTCCGGCTTTGGCAGTGCCGATGAAACCGTGCTGATCCCGCTGGAGACCGGCTACGACAAACTGACCGGCCCCAACCTGTCCGTGGGCGGCCGGCGCACGCTCGGCAGCATTTCCATCTCGGCCGCCAGCGCCGAGGTGGTGGACGGCCTGATGTCCGAGATCGACCTGAGCCTGCGCCGCGCGCACGGCCTGCGCCCCACCGAAGCCGTCGATTTCAACGTGCTCAGCCAGACGCAGTTCTTGAGCACCTTGACCACCATCACCACCACCCTGACGGTCTTTCTGGGCGCCATCGCCGGCATCTCCCTGCTGGTGGGCGGCATCGGCATCATGAACATCATGCTGGTCTCGGTCACCGAGCGCACCAAGGAGATCGGCCTGCGGAAAGCGGTGGGCGCCAAGAGCAGCGCGATCATGCTGCAGTTCCTGGTGGAGACGCTGGTGCTCAGCCTGGTGGGCGGGCTGTTGGGCATCGGCCTGGGCCTGGGCATCGCGGCGGGGGTGACGTTCGCCAACTTGATCACGGCGCAAGTCACCTGGGACTCGATCGCCCTGGCCTTTGGTTTTTCGGCCGCCGTGGGTATATTCTTCGGCCTGTATCCGGCCTGGCGCGCCGCGCGGCTGCGCCCGATCGAAGCGCTGCGCTATGAATGACGACCGGCCGGCGGCCGGCCAGGGTCCAACCGTATGAGCAAAACCATCCTGGTGATTGACGATGAGCCCCGCATTGCCGAAATCTGCCGCGACTATTTGAGCGCGGCCGGTTTTGAAGTGCTGACCGCCGGCGCCGGCCGGCAGGGGCTGGCCCTAGCGCGCAAAGCCAAGCCGGATCTGGTGGTGCTGGACTTGATGCTGCCGGAGCTGGACGGCCTGGATGTCTGCCGCGAACTGCGGCGCGAGAGCGCGGTCCCCATCGTCATGCTGACGGCGCGCGTGGAGGAAAGCGACAAACTGGTGGGGCTGGAGCTGGGCGCGGACGATTATCTGACCAAGCCCTTCAGCCCGCGCGAACTGGTGGCGCGGGTGCGCGCCGTGCTGCGCCGCAGCGAGGGCGGGCCGGCCACCGAACTGGTGCGGGCCGGCGCGCTTTCCCTGGACCGGACGCGCTACCGGGCCGGGCTGCGCGCCGCCGACGGCGGGGAGCGCGAAGTGACCCTGACCCCGACCGAATTCGAAATCCTGGCGGCGCTGGCCGCCCAGCCGGGCCGCGTCTTCTCGCGCGCGCAATTGCTCTCCGTGGCGCGCGGGGTCTCGTTTGAGAGCTACGAGCGCGCCATCGACTCGCATATCCGCAACCTGCGCCGCAAGCTGGAGCCCGTGGACTGCATCATCACCGTCCACGGCGTGGGCTACAAGTTCGTGGAGAATTAAGCCGGGAAGGCCGCCGCCGATGACGACTGACGCGCACACCCTCACCCACTCGATCCGCCGCCGGCTGGTGCTCCTGCTGGTGCAGGCCTTCACCCTGGTGGTGCTGCTGACGCTGGGCCTGGTGATCTCGGCCGTGGGCTTGGCCTTCAGCCGGCCGCCGGCCGATGATCCGCTGTTTGCCTCGCCGCTGATCGCGCCGCTGGAGACCTATTACCTGGCGAACGGCAGTTGGGACGGGGTGGCGGCGCTGGTGGCTGAAGGGCCGCTGGTCAGCCGCATCGGCCAGGAGAACCTCTGGCCGTCCGCCATTCTGCTGGACGCGCAGGGGCGCATCCTGCTGGATCAGGGCCGCACCGACACACCGCGCCTGGGCCAGGTGTACACGGCCGGCGCGTCGGAGACGCTGATCCCCTTGCGGGTGGGCGGCCAGACCGTGGGGAGCCTGGTGGACACGCGCCCCAGCCCGCCCAACGAGTCGTTTCAGCTGTTTATCCGGGTGCTGCCGCCGGTGCTGTTCATCTCCTTCTTCACCGGCGCGTTGACCATCGTGATCGGCTTCCTGCTGCTGCGGCGCGTGGTCAATCCGCTGGCCGATGTGATCGCGGCTTCGCAAGCGGTGGCGGCCGGCGACCTCTCGGCGCGCGTGCCGGTGCGCGGGCCGGCCGACCTGCACAGCCTGACCGAATCTTTCAACCGCATGGCCCAGGCGCTGGAGCGCAGCGACCAGCAGCGCCGCGACTTGCTGGCCGATATCGCCCACGAGCTGCGCACGCCGCTGACCATCATGCGCGGCAAGCTGGAAGGCATCGTGGACGGCGTCTATCCCGCCGACGAGGCGCATGTGGCCCCGGTCCTGGAAGAGACGTACACCCTGGAGCGGCTGGTCGAAGACCTGCGCACCCTGACGCTGGCGGAGACGCGCCAGCTGCATTTTGACCGCCGGCCGGTGGATCTAGGCGAACTGGCCGCGCGCGCCGTCAGCCTGTTTGACGCCGAGGCCCAGGAGAAGCAGATCGCGCTGGCCGTGACGGTCGCGCCGGATCTGCCCACCGTGATGGCCGACCCGCAGCGCGTGAGCCAGGTGATCGGCAATTTGCTCAGCAACGCGCTGCGCTACGTGCCGGCCGGCGGGCGGGTCACGCTCACCGTCCAGCCGGCGGCGGAGGCCGGCGTGGAACTGGCCGTGACCGATAACGGCCCCGGCGTGGCCGCGGCGGATCTGCCCCACCTGTTTGACCGGTTCTGGCGCGGCGAAAAATCGCGCACGCGCGCGGCCGGCGGCGCCGGCCTGGGGCTGGCCATCGCCCGGCAGTTGATCGAGGCGCAGGCCGGGACGATCGCGGCGGAACCGGCGCCGGCCGGCGGTCTGCGCGTGGCGGTGGTGTTGCGATAGCGGCCTCGGCGCGTCCCGTAACGCGGGTATCATTGGCCCATGCGCGTTACGATCCTCACCCTGGGCTCGCGCGGCGATGTCCAGCCCTATGTGGCGCTGGGGGCGGGTCTGCGCCGCGCCGGCCATGCGGTGAGCCTGGCCACGCATCGCGAGTTTGAACCCCTCATCCGCGCGCACGGGCTGGATTTTGCGCCCGTGGCCGGCGACCCGCGTGAGATTGTCCGCTCCTCGGAAGCCCAGCGTTGGCTGGATGCGAATAACAACCCGGTGGGCTTCAGCCTGGGGCTGTTTCGCGTCGTCGCCCCGCTGGTGGAGCAGGTCTTCCGCGATGCCCTGGCGGCCTGCGCGGGCGCCGATTTAATCATCCCCTCCGTGCTGGGCGTCTTCGCCGGCTACCATATCCATCAAAAGACCGGCCAGCGCCTGCTGCCGGCTTATCTTCAGCAACTGCACAGCACGTCCGCTTTCCCGGCGCAGATTGTGCCGCTGCCGCCGGCCGGCCCGTGGTCGCCCGCGTACAATCGCCTCTCGTATTGGCTGGCGGAAAACGTCTTCTGGCAATTGGGGCGCGGGGTCATAAACCGCGCGCGCCGGACGGTGCTGGGCCTGCCGCCGCTGCCCTGGGGCGGCATGGTGGACCGGGGCTTCGCGGCCCGCAATCCATTCTTGTATGGCTTTAGCGAGCACGTCCTGCCGCGCCCGCCGGAGTGGCCGGCCAACGTTCATGTCACCGGCTATTGGTTTTTGGATACCCCGGCGGATTACCAGCCGCCCGCGGCGCTGGCGCGCTTTTTAGAGGCCGGCCCGCCGCCCATCTCCATCGGCTTTGGCAGCCTGGTGCGCCGCGACCCGGCCGGCCTGACGCGCCGCCTCCTGGAGGCGCTGCGCCTAACCGGCCAGCGCGGCCTCTTGCTGGGCGGCTGGGGCGGCCTGGATGACGCAGACCTGCCGGCGACCGTCTTGCACCTGGAGGCCGTCCCGCATGATTGGCTTTTTCCGCGCGTGGCCGCGGTGGTGCATCATGGCGGCTCCGGCACCACGGCGGCCGGCCTGCGCGCCGGCGTGCCCTCCATTGTTCTGCCCATCTTTGGCGATCAGCCCTTCTGGGCCTGGCGGGTGGCGCAGTTGGGCGTCGGGCCGGCGCCGATCCCGGAAGCGCGTCTGACGGTCCGGCGGCTGGCGGCGGCCCTGGACCAGGCGCTGACCGACACCGCGCTGCGTCAGCGCGCCGCCGCCCTGGGTGGGAAAATCAGGGCCGAGGCCGGCGTTGAACGGGCCGTGGCCGTGGTCAATCAACTCGCCGGCCCGGTCATTGTGGGAGACAGAGTATGAGCAGTTGGCAGAGCGGCGTGGTGCGCGGGGCGTTGACGGGTTTCTCTTTTGTCATCGAGCGGCTGCCGCTGGCCTGGATGCGCCACGCGCGGACCGGCAGCGCCGCCGCCGCGGCTCGGCAGGCCGGGGTCGGCCATACGGTGATGACGGCCGCCGGGGTGCGCGCGGAATGGTTTACGCCCCCCGGAGTCTCGGCCGGCCCGCTCGTGCTGTACCTGCACGGCGGCGGCTGGACGCTGGGCCTGTCGGTGGCGCACTATCGTTTCCTGGCCGCGCTGAGCCGGCGCCTGAACTGGCGCGTGCTGGCGGTGGATTACCGGCTGGCGCCGGAGCATCCCTTCCCGGCCGGCCTGGAAGACTGCCTGGCCGCCTACCGCTGGCTGCGCGCCCAGGGCCAGCCGGCCGAGCTAATCTGCGTCGCCGGCGACTCGGCCGGCGGCAATTTCACTCTGGCGCTGCTGCTGGCCCTGAAAGCGGCCGGCGAGCCGCTGCCGGCGGCGGGGGTGTGTCTCTCGCCGGCCGTGGACCTGACCTGGCCGATCCCCGCCGTTGTCCGCGACCCGCTGCTGACGCGCCGCTTCGCCCAGCGGCTGATAGCGGCGTATATTAAGGACGTGGACGCCGCCAACCCGCTGATCTCGCCCCGCTTCGGGGACCTGGCCGGCCTGCCGCCGCTGTTGATCCAGATCGGCGGGCTGGATCTGCTCTGCCCCAGCGTGGAAGATTTCGCCGCCCGCGCCCGCGCCGCCGGCGTGGATGTGACACTGGAGCTGGAGCCGGAACTGTGGCATGTCTGGCCGCTCTTCGCCGACTTTGTGCCGGAGGCGGAGACCGCCGTGCAATCCTTCGTCAACTTTGCGCGCCGGCGGGCGGCTCAGCCCGTCGCGGGATGAGGCCCGCAATGGACGATACCGCCGCCCTGAATTCCGCCTCCCAGGCGGCCTGGGATCAGCTCGCCGGCTGGTGGGATGACTATTACACCGCCGACGGCAACCGCGCTCACCGCGAGTGGATTGCGCCGGCCGCCCTGCGCCTGCTGGACCCGCAGCCCGGCCAGGCCATTGTGGACGCGGCCTGCGGCAACGGCGTCTTTGCGCGCCGGCTGGCGCGGCTTGGGGCGCGGGTGACGGCGTTTGATTTCAGCGCGGTTTTTTTGGAGCGCGCCCGCGCGCATACCGCCGCGGCCGGCCTGAGCGGGCAGATCACGTTCCATCACCTGGATGCCACCGACGCGGCGCAACTGCGGACGCTTGGCGCCGGCGGCTTTGACGCGGTGGTGTGTTTGATGGCGCTGATGGATATGCCCGCCATCACCCCGCTGTTCCGCGCCGGGCGCGAGTGGCTGCGGCCGGGCGGGTGTTTTGTCTTTGGCGTGCTCCACCCGTGTTTCAACTCCGCGCGCGGCGTGACGCGCCTGGCGGAGGAAGTGGATCAGGCCGGCGTGATGGTGGAGACCTACGCCGTGAAGATCGCGCGCTACCTCACGCCCGAGACCTTCCCCGGCCTTGGCATCGTGGGCCAGCCGGCCGCGCAGTATTATTTCCATCGGCCGTTGCAGACCCTGCTCCACGAGGCCTTTCAAGCCGGCTTTGTGCTGGATGGCCTGGAAGAGCCGGCCCCGCCTTCCCAGCCCGATCCCAAGCACGCGCTGTCGTGGTCGAACTTCGCTGAGATCCCGCCGTTCCTCATCGCCCGGCTTAGGATCAAAGGCGAAGGGTAAAGGGCAACTAGACCTCCCACCTCCAACCTCTCATCTCCCATCTCCCATCTCTATATGACTTCCCAATCTCTCACCGCCGAGACCGTCCGCCATCTCCAGGCCCTCCTTCGCCTTGAGACCGTCAACCCGCCCGGCCGCGAACTGCTCGCCGCCGACTACCTGGCCGGCGTCCTGCAGGCCGAGGGCCTCGACCCCGTGGTGCTGGAGTCCGCGCCCGGCCGGGGGAACGTGATTGCGCGGCTGAAAGGTTCCGGCGAAGCGCCGCCGCTCCTGCTCTACGGCCACACCGACGTGGTGGCGGCCGAGGCCGCGCGCTGGACCCATCCCCCGTTTGGCGGCGAGGAACATGCTGGCTTTATCTGGGGGCGCGGCGCGCTGGATATGAAGGGCTCCGTGGCGCAGCAGCTGGTGGCCCTGCTCACGCTCAAACGCCAGAGGGTGCGCCTCAAACGGGATGTGATCTTCGCGGCCACCGCCGATGAAGAGGTGGGCGGCCCGGACGGCAAGGGCCTGCTCTGGTTGGTGCGGCATCACCCGGACCTCATCCGCGCCGAGTTTGGGTTGACGGAGCTGGGCGGCTATAACATGGATTTCGCCGGCGCCTCGGTTTACCCGATTCAGGTGGCCGAAAAAGGCACGGTCTGGTTGAAGGTGCGCGCCCACGGCCGGCCCGCGCACGCCTCCCAGCCGCACGCCGATAACAGCGTGGTGCGCCTGGCGCGGGCGGTGGCCGACCTGGGCCGGCACGGCTTGGGCTACCGGCTCACCGAGGCGGCGGCCGGCATGCTCACCGCCCTGGCGGCGGCGGCCGGCGGCGAGCTGGGACATCTGCTGGGCGAACTGGCCGCGCCGCGCTTTGCGGATGACATCCTCGCCGGCGCGTTTCATGACCACCCGCTGCGGCCGATGCTGACGGCCATCACGCACAACACGGCGACGCCCACCGGCTTGACCGCCGGCTATCAGACCAACGTGATCCCCGCCACGGCGGAAGCCGTCATCGACGGCCGCAATCTGCCTGGCACCAGCACCGAGGCTTTTCTGGCCGAACTGCGGATGGTCATGGGCGCCGACCTGGAGTACGAGGTGACGCTGGAATCGCCGCCGTTGGAGACCTCCCAGCACACGCCGTTGTATGGCCTGCTCGCGCGGACGCTTCAACGCCACGCTCCCGGCGCGGCCGTGGTGCCGTACATGATGACGGGCGCGACCGACGCCAAGTATCTGGCCTTGCTGGGCGTCCCCTCCTACGGTTTTGCGCCCATTCAATTGCCGGCCGGCTTCGATTTTATGAGCCTGATGCACTCCCACGACGAGCGCGCTCCCATCGCGGGCCTGGGCTGGGGGACGCAGGTGCTGTATGACGCCGTCGCCGAATACTGTGCCTGACCACCCAATCACCTTATCCCCATCCTTGATGCGCTCCACCTCCGTGTTCCGTCTGCTCCCGCTGCTCCTCGCCACCCTGGCGTGCAGTACGCTGCTGCCCGCGGCCACACCCACCCGGCCGCCGGCCACAACATTCCCGCCCACCGCCTTCCCCAGCCTCACGCCCCGCGCCACCCGGCCGCCGGCCGCGGCGCCCGTGCCTACCGAGCCGCCGGCCTCGCCGCCGGGCGATATTCTGTTCCAGCCGGGGCCATTCCTGTATTCCGGCGATCTGGTCAGCCTGGCGGTGGTGGGCCAGCCGGCCTGGCGCAACGCGCAGGTGACGGTCTTTTACGGTGATCCCAGCGACGGTGTGCCGGTCAGCAACGGCGCGTTTGGCACATTCGGGCTGGGCGGCCGGCCGCAGGCCACCTTCTGGTGGGCCTGGGACACGGCCGGCCTGACGGGCGACCAGACGCTCACCGCCGTTGTCACGCCGGCCGCCGGCGGCGCGCCGCTCGCCACCCTCACGCGCACGGTCAAGCTCTGGCCGGCCGATCAGCGCCCGCAGCCGGAGCCGCAGGCCCGCTGGGCGCAGGCGGAAAGCGCCTGCTGTGTGTTTCACTATCTCACCGGCACCGCGGCCGCGCGCGATATTGATTCCATCAAAACCGAGGCGGACGAAGCGTTTACGCGTCTGGAAGCGGCGCTGGGCGTCCAGCCGCGCGCCAAGGTGGCGTTCACCTTCCTCAGCCGCCTGCTGGGCCACGGCGGCTTCGCCGACGACGAGATCTACATCACCTATATTGACCGCAACCCGGCCGGCCTGGATTTGCCGACGGTCTTTGTGCATGAGGGCGCGCACATCCTGGATCGCCAGATCACGGAGGCGCGGCCGGCCATGCTGGCCGAGGGCCTGGCGGTTTTTGTGGCCGGCGGCCACTATCACCCGGAAGACCTGCAGCGGCGGGCGGCCGCGCTGTTGACGCTGGACCGCTATATCCCGCTGCGCGACCTGGCGCGCGATTTCTATAACGCTCAGCATGAGATCGGTTATCTGGAGGCCGGCGCCTTCATTCAGTATCTGGTGGAGGCGTACGGCTGGGAGCAGTTTCGGGCGATGTATGCCGCGTTTCCGGCCAATGTGGATGACGCCCGGATGGTGGCGGACGGCCTGGCCGCGCACTATGGGCGGCCGCTGGAAGCGCTGGAAGCCGAGTGGCTGGCCCGCCTGCGCGCTCAGCCGGCCGACCCCGACGAGGCGGCGCATCTGCGGCTGACACTGGCTCTCTATGACACCCTGCGGCGCTACCAACAACTGAATGATCCGGCCGCGTATTTCCTCACCGCCTGGCTGCCCAATGGTCCCGAGGCCCGCCGGCGCGGCGTCACCGCCGATTTCCTGCGCAGCCCGCACGCCGCCGAGAACATCGCCCTGGAGGCGATGCTGGCCGCGGCTGAACAGGCCCTCACCCGGCGCGAGTTTGCGGCCGCCGAAGACCTGATCACGGCCGTCAACCGCGTCTTGGAAGCCCGCAACCTGTTCTTTGATCCGCTGGCCGCCCGGTATCTGCGCGCCGTTACGGACCTGGCGGCGCGCGGCTATGAGCTCCAGACACTGGAGTTGGCCGGCGCCAGGCCGCAGGCCTGGGCCATCCGGGATTGGCCGACCCTGGAAAACATCCCGCTTTATAATAGCGGCCAATAAGCTCAGCCTTACCCAATCCACCCGCGCTCAGGCAGCGATTCTGGCATGTACAAACTCACGCTTCTCTTTCACGATCATCCGAGCGTCCCCGACCTGGTGGCGCGCTGGCAGCGGGATTTTGTGCCGCTGGCCGAGAAACTGCCGGGCCTCCGGCAGATCAGCGTCAGCCACGTGGACGGCGGGCCGGCCGGCCCGGTGGATATCCGGCTGATCCACGAGCTGATCTTTGTCACGCGTGAGTCCTTGATGGCGGCCATGCAGTCGCCGGCCGGCGTGGCCGCCGGCCAGAGCCTGGTGAAGATCACCAAGAACGCGCCCGGCGCCGTGACCATGTTGTTTGCCGAGCATCAGACCGACGCTCCGCCGGCCGAAGCCGCATGAGACGCTGGCTGCGGTTTTGGACGCCGGCCCCCGGCCCGCTGGCTCTGCTGACCGGCGCGCTGGCCGGGCTGGGGCTGGGCGTGGCGGCCTCCGCCCTGTATGGCTTTAGTGAGCCGGGGCGTTTCCTGGAGCTTTTTGGATTTACCTTTGGCATCATCTGCGCGCCGATCAGCCTGGTGCTGGTCCTGGCCGGGGCCGTGATTGAGAAACAGCCTCTGCCGCGGGCCGGCCTGTGGGGGGTGATGACGCTGGTGCTGCTCGGGGCCGGCCTGTTCGCGGCCGTGGGCTTGGGCTCCAGCCCGGAAGCGGGCGCGGAAGTCGGCGTGTTTCTGTATCTGCTCTTCTGCCTGCCGCCCGCCATCGGGTGCGCGGCGCTGGCGCTCTTCTTCGCCCGCCGGGGCCTGCCGGCGGCGCGCGCCGTTGTGGCGCAGACCCGCGCCGACCGCGCCCTGGCGCTGCTGGCGGCGCGCGGTGAAACCACGCTGGCGGAGCTGGCGGTGGAATTGGGCCGGCCGGCCGGCGAGTGCGGGGCGCTGGTGGATGACTGGCTGCGCGCCGGCCAGCTCAACGGCTTCTTCGATGCGCCGCGCGGGCGGGTCTATACTCAGGCCGCCCTGC
>JAGOBN010000469.1:0-2600 GCA_017999235.1 Anaerolineales bacterium
ACCCCGGTGGGCGGGCTGTATCCCACCAACGCCTGGCGGGCCGGCGAGTATATCTCGGACTTTCACACGATCCCCTTGGCGGCCGACCTGCCGCCGGGGCGCTATCACCTGCTCGTGGGCGTGTTCCCGCCCTTCGCGCCGGCCGAGACCGGTTGGGTGCCTGTGACCGACCTCGCCGTGACGCCGGCCGAGGCGCGCACGCGCACGCCCACGCCCGCCTATCCCCTGCGCGCGCGCTTTGGCGCGGGCGCCGACGCGCTCTGGCTGCTGGGATATGACCGGCCGGCGGCCGCCCTGCCGGAACAGCCGGTGTCCGTGGTGCTGTACTGGCAGCGCGGCGCCGCAGCCCGCGCCGTCACGGCCCTGGGTGAAACCCACGCGCTGGACGCTTGGCCGGCCGGCGCGCCGGCGCCCGTCCGTTACCAATTGACCGCACCCGCCAACGGCGCCGAACTGCCCCTGCCCGTGGCCGTCGGCGCGCCGGCGGTGTGCGGGTGGCTGGCCGCGCCGACGGCCGGCTGCCCGCTGGACCCGATCCAGATCACGGGCGCGGCCCTGCCCGCCGAGGCACGCAGCTTTGCCGGCCAACTGGTGCTGCGGCGCGCGGTTTTGGAGACCCCCGATGTGGCGCGCGGTGACGCGGTCCGAGTCTCCCTCGAATGGCAGGGGCTCCAGACGATGGCCGAGAGCTACACCGTCTTTGTGCATCTGGTGGGGCCGGACGGCCGGCTCCACGGCCAGCGCGATTACTGGCCGGTGGAAGGCACGCGCCTGACCTCCAGTTGGACGCCCGGTGCGATCATCTTCGACCCGTACACGGTCAGCGTGCCGGCCGACGCGCCGGCCGGCGCTTACACCGTCCACATCGGTTTGTACCTGCTTGAAACCCTCCAACGCCTGCCGGTGCTCAACGCCGACGGCCTCCCCCTCGACGACAAAGTGGTGCTGACCGGGCTGACTGTGCGCTGACGCGCGGGCCGGCCGAGCGCGCCTGTAACCAAGCGGTAATATCCCGTCACCAAAACGCAAAACGCGGTTCGAACGCGGGTAATGGCCGGCCGCTACATTAGGCGTGTTCGGGACGCCAACGCCGGCTCCGCCTTAAGATGGATTTCGCCGGCGCGGCGGCCCGCTGAGGAACGACCGGACCCCTCCCGTCGTCCAGCATACAGGCCCAAGGAGCCGCACCATGAACACTTTCTTCACTTTCGCCCGCCGGCTGCTGCCGGCCCTTTTCGCCCTGGCCCTGCTGGTCGCCGCCGCGCCGGTGGGCAGCGCCGCCGCCGCCGCCGATTGCCAGGCGCAGTACACGGTCCAGCGCGGCGACACGCTGTACACGATCGGTCTGAAGTACAACATGACCTGGGACCGCATCGCCCAGGCCAACGCGCTGACCAGCGAGAAGATCTTCGCCGGCCAGGTGCTGTGCATCCCGCAGCCGCGCACCGGGACCAGCACCCCCAGCGCCCCGGCGGCGGAGGTCAAGTATGTCCTGGCGCTGACGGACATCAACATCCGCAAAGGCGCCGGCACCAGTTTCGGCGTTATCACGGTGCTGGCCGGCGGCCAGACAGCCAAAGTGACGGGCAAGAGCGCTGATGGCCAGTGGTGGCGCGTGATCTGCCCGGACGGCACCACCGGCGAGTGCTATGTCTCGGCCAACGCCAGCCTGACCCAGCCCGCCAGCGCGCCCGGCACCAGCGCACCGCCGGCCAGCGGCAAGACGCCCACCATCCGCATCACGGCCGTGACCAAAGATCAGACGGTCACCATCCAGGCCGCGGACTTCCCGGCCGGCCAGAAATTCACGGTCCGGATGGGCAAGGCCGGCACCCTGGGCGTGAACGGGGTCGTGGTGACGACCACGGACTCGGGCCAAGGGACGGCGTTCTCCAACACCTTCACCATCCCGGCCGAACTGCGCGGCCAGAGCCAGATCGCCATCCGCCTGGAAAGCGCGGCCGGCTACTACAGCTACAACTGGTTTTGGAACACCACCGCCGGCGCGCAGTAGTCACCGGGTCTGAGACCAAGGACGGAGCCGCGCTCAACCCGCCGTCGGACGACCTGGGTTGAGCGCGGTGCTATATCTAGAGCTAGCCGCTTTCAGGAGTGCCCGCCATGTTTGCTCATCTGAATCTTCGCCGCTTAACCCTGCTCGCCCTGGCGGTGAGCGTCAGCCTGGCCGCCGGGTGGGCGGCGCCGGCCGCGGCCGCCACGCCGGCCGCCACTGTGGATGTCACCGCGTTGAACTTGCGCGCCGGCCCCGGGTTTCGCTATCTGGTGCTCAAGGTTCTGGCGCAGGATCAAGCCGTGCGCTTGCAGGGCCGCAGCCGGGACGGGGTGTGGGCGGAGGTGCGTTTGGCGGATGGCTCCGGCGGCTGGGTGTTTGCGGGCTTCCTGAAGACCGCGGCCGAGCTGGCCGCCCTGTCGGTCACCGAAGCCGCCGGCGGCCCCACGGGCGCGGGCGCCCCGGGCGACGCCGGCTATCAAGTGGTATTGACCATCACGGACCAGCAGGCCGCGCTGACGGTGCAGCGCTTCCCGAAGAATGCGGCGCTGGTGGCGCGCCTCAGCCGTCCGGATGGCGGCGCGAGCGT
>JAGOBN010000469.1:2700-4273 GCA_017999235.1 Anaerolineales bacterium
CGGGCGACGCCGGCTATCAAGTGGTATTGACCATCACGGACCAGCAGGCCGCGCTGACGGTGCAGCGCTTCCCGAAGAATGCGGCGCTGGTGGCGCGCCTCAGCCGTCCGGATGGCGGCGCGAGCGTGACCGTGACGCAGGGCGTCACCGACAGCGCCGGCGCCGTGCAGCTGGGCTTTGCGATGCCGGCGGCCTGGGACAACGGCCAGCCGCTGACCGAGACCGATCTGCGCCTCAGCGTGGCCACGGTGGACGGCCGCTACACGCGCACGGCCACGATCCAATACTATCGGTAATCATTCCAGCGAAAGACGACCATGAACCCGCGTCCCCCCCGCCGGCGGCTGGTGGAACAGCCCTATCTCAATGTGGAACTGCACGGCCGGCGCGGCCTGGCCTGGTATGTGGAAGACGGCGGCGTGCTGTATGCCCAGCTCCCGCTGCCCGCCAACCCGGAGTGGTGGCTGCGGCCGGCGCCGGAGGTGAACGTCACGCCCAGCGATGCGCGCGGTCGGGCGCTGGGCCAACGGCTCGCGGCCCGCGCCCGCTTGGCGTGGGACACGGAAGCGGAGCGCGCCCGCCAGCTGCTGCGGACGCAGACGCCGTGGCTGCGCCGGCGCTGGGCGGCGCTGCGCGCCTGGTTGAAGGGGGAACGGTTGGCCTGGGTGGTGGTGCAGCTCTCGGCCGGCGCGCCGCTTACGGCTGCCAGGCCGGGGAAAAATCGTCCGCCGGGTCGGTGGTGAGCTGGCGCAGATCAGCGCCATCGGCGCGCATCAAGTAGAGATCGAAGTTCCCGGTCCGGTCGCTGGTGAACAAGATCCAGCGCCCATCCGGCGACCAGTGCGGGGTGCGGATATTGCCGAGCGAAACGGTCAGCCGGCGCTGGTCGGTGCCATCCGGGTTCATCAGATACAGTTCACTGCCCCCGTCACGGTCTGACACAAATAGAATCTGCCGGCCGTCCGGCGACCATTCGGCATGAAAGTTGCGCGCCAGGGTATGGGTGAGGCGCTGCGCGTCCGTGCCATCCGCGTTCATCACGAAGATCTGATACTGGTCGCTCTCGCGCCGCGATTGGAAGACCAGGCGGGTTCCATCGGGTGACCAGTCACCCACCGCGTCATCGCCCGCGGAGGCCGCAATTGGCTGGACCTCGGAGCCGTCCGGGCGCATGCGGAACAGTTGGAAGATCCCGGTGCGGTCCGAGTCAAACAACAGCCCGCTGCCATCCGCCAGCCAATCCGGGTATTCGTCATAGGCCGGGTCTTGAGTCAAGCGCCGGCGCTGCGTGCCATCGGCGGCGATGAGGTGGATCTCCGGGTCGCCGTCCCGGCGGGAGAGGAACGCAATCTGCCGGCCGTCCGGCGACCAGGCCGGGCTGCGGTCTTCGCCCTCGGTGAAGGTCAGCCGCTGCACGCTGCCGCCCGTCAACGTCATCCGGTACAGCTCGGAATTGCCGTCGCGGTCAGACGCAAAGGCGATGAAGCCGGTGCCGCCGCCCACCGGCGTGGCGCTGGCCGCGCGCGTTGGCGCGGGCGGAAAGGGACTGGGCGTGGCGGTGCCGGCCGCTGAT
>JAGOBN010000470.1 GCA_017999235.1 Anaerolineales bacterium
ATCCTGGTCGGCCCGGACAGCGACACGCACAGCTATGAGCCGACGCCCGGCGACACCCGCGCACTGGCCGACGCGCAAGTGATCTTCGCCAACGGCGCGGGTTTTGAGCCGTGGCTGGCCGGCCTAGTCACGGCCGCGCGCACCGCGCCGCCGCCCATCCTGGTGACGGACGGGCTGGCGCTGTTGTCGGCCGGCCCGGACGAGGTTGATCCGCATGTCTGGCAGAGCGTGGCCAACGTGCGGCGGATCGTGGCCCGGATCGAAGCCGCCCTGACCGCCGCCGATCCCGCGCACGCCGCCGACTATCAGGCTAACGCCGCCGCATATCAGCGCGAACTGGCGGCGCTGGACGCCGACCTGGCCGCTCAGATCCAGGCCCTGCCCGTCGAGCGCCGCAAGCTGGTGACCAACCACGACACCTTCGCGTATTTGGCGCGCGACTATGGCTTTGTGATCGTGGGCGACGCGCTGGGCGGGGCGAGCACCGAGGGCAGCGAGCCGTCTGCGGCGGAGATCGCGGCTCTGGCGGAGGCCGTGCGCGCGCAAGGCGTGCCGGCCGTCTTCGCCGAGAACATCGGCCAGGCCGGGGTGCTGGAGCGCATCGCGCAGGAGGCCGGCGTCACGCTCGGCCCGCGCCTGTACACGGACGCGCTCAGCGCGGCCGGCGGGCCGGCCGACACCTATCTCGCCTTAATGCGTTACAACGTCGCCGCCATCGTCGGCGCGCTGCGGTAACCGCCCACCCTGGAGGCCCGCGCCTATGTCGGATGTCCGTCTCCCTTACAGCCGCCACCGCCACGCCGATCCGGTGCTGGGCGCGCCGGCGGTGGCCGCCGAGCTGGAGCGCGTGCATTATCCCGGCGCCGCCACGCCGGCGCTTCACGAGATCCGCCTGACCGTGCCGGTCGGCGCGCGCGTGGCGCTGGTGGGCTCCAACGGCGCCGGCAAAAGCACGCTGCTCAAAGCCATCGCCGGCCTGCTGCCGATCCGGGCCGGCGCGCTGCAGATCTACGGCCGGCCGGTGGGCGATTGCCGCCACCGCGTGGCGTATCTGCCGCAGCGCAGCGACCTCGACTGGCGCTTCCCGGCCGATGTGCGCCGGCTGGTGATGACCGGGCGCTATGTGCATCTGGGCTGGCTGCAGCGGCCGGGGAAACAGGACCGCGCCATCGTGGACGCGCAACTGGAGCGGCTGGGTCTGGCGCCGCTGGCCGAGCGCCAGATCGGCGAGCTCTCCGGCGGCCAGCAGCAGCGGGCGCTGCTGGCCCGCGCGCTGGCCCAAGACGCCGACCTGCTGCTGCTGGACGAGCCGCTCAACGCCGTGGACGCCGACACGCGCGCAGTGATGGCCCAGGTGCTCAACGACCTGGCGCGCGGCGGCAAAACCGTTATCGCGGCCACGCACGATCTGGGCCGGCTGGAAGCGGAGTTCGACGGCGCGCTGTACCTGTGCGAGGGCCGGGAGGCGGCGCCGCCGCCCGGCTCGTTCACGGGGCTCAGGCTCGGGAACGCGCCCTTGGAAACCGCCGCGCCGCTGAAAGCGGCTGGGTGACGCATGGACTGGTTTATTGACCCTTTCCGCTACAACTTCATGCAGGCCGGCCTGCTGGCCGCCACGCTGGTGGGGCTGGCCGGCGCCACGGTGGGCGTGTACGTGGTCCTGCGGCGCATGGCCTTCATCGGCGACGCGCTGGCCCACACCATCCTGCCGGGCGTGGTGGCCGCCTATCTGGGCGGCTGGAACCTGACCCTGGGCGCGCTGGCCGCCGGCCTGCTGACGGCGCTGGGCATCGGCTGGTTCTCGCGCCGGCAGGCCGTGCGCGAGGACACCGCCATCGGCATTTTGTTCACAGGCATGTTCGCGCTGGGCATCCTGCTGATGAGCACGGTGGGCTCCTTCCGTGATTTCACGCACATCCTCTTCGGAAACATCCTGGGTGTCACCCCCGGCGATCTGACGCTGATGGCGGGCGTCACCGGCCTGGTGCTGCTGGCGCTGTGGCTGTTTGACAAAGAGCTGGAATTAACGTCGTTTGACCCCACGCACGCCGAAGCCATCGGCCTGCGCGCGGACTGGCTGCGCTATGGCCTGCTGGGTCTGCTGGCCCTGACCGTGGTCACCGGCATTCAGATTGTGGGCGTGGTGCTGACCAGCGCGCTGCTGGTGACGCCGGCGGCGGCGGCGTCCCTGCTCACCAACCGCCTGCCGCGCATGATGCTGATCGCGGCTCTGATCGCCGTGGGGTCCGGGCTGGTGGGGCTGTACGCCTCGTATTACTTCAACGTCGCTTCGGGCGCGTCCATCGTCCTGGCCTGCACGGCCTGCTTCGGCCTGGCCTGGGCGGTGCGGGTGCTGCGGGAGCGGAAATAACCGCATGCCCACGTACGCTTATCGCTGCGCCCAATGCGGGGCGGCCTTTGAAGTCCAACTCTCCTTCGCGGCTGCGGAAGCCGCCCGGCCGCGCTGCCCGGCCTGCGGCAGCCGGCGGGCCAAACGCCGGATTACGGCGCCGGGCCTGAAGGTCAAGCGCGGGCCGGCGCTCACGCGCGCTCAAATAGAGGCGGCCGCCGGCTATGCCGAGCGGAAGCTGGGCGACCAGGCGCCGGCCCTCGGCCACGCGGACGATTGAGGCCGCCCGGTTCCTATCCGCAACTTCGCCGCGTCACTCACGATCGGCAATTCATTATGGATTAATACCCGATCCCTTGCCCTTTTAGCCCAGATTAGTGACAAACTGCTCCATAAAGAATTCCCCGCCGGCGCCGGCCACCCAGAATTCCTACGCTTTCCTTAAAAAAATCACCCGGGTAATTGACACCTGGCCCAATTGGGTGGTAGATTGAAACCGCTTCCAATAAGGCTGAAATCGGTTCCAATGTCAACCACCATCCGTGACGTGGCCCACAAGGCCGGGGTTGGACCGGCGACGGTCTCCCGGGTGCTCAACAACAGCCCGCTGGTCAGCGAGACCACCCGGCAGCGGGTGTTGAGCGCCATCGCCGAGCTGGATTTCACCCCCAACCCCACGGCGCGCCGGCTCTCGCTGGGCAAAACCCAGACCATTGCCGCCATCGTCCCGTTCTTCACCCGCCCCTCCGCCGTAGAGCGCCTGCGCGGGGTGGATAACGCGCTGATGGACAGCCAGTACGACCTCATTGTCTTCAATGTCGAATCCGTAGAACGCCGGGATCGGTGTTTCCGCGAGGTGCCGCGCCCGGACCGGGTGGACGGCGTGATCATCGTCTCGTTTACGCCGACGCCGGCCCAGGCCGCCGCGCTGCGCCAGGCGGGGGTGCCGGTGGTGCTGCTGGATGCCCGGCATCCAGACCTGGCCTCGATCATGGAAGACTCGGTGGCCGGCGGCCGCCAGGCCACGGAACACCTGATCTCGCTCGGCCACCGCCGCATCGCGTATCTCTCGGATGTCTTTGACGATCCTTTCAATTACACCTCCCGCAGCCGCTTCCGGTATGAGGGATATGGGGCCGCTTTGCAGGCCGCGCACCTCCCCGCCCGCCCGGAGTATCTGGTGCAGGGCGAGCACGGCCGTGAGCCCGCCCGCCATCTGGCGCAGGCCTTGCTGGATTTGCCCGAGCCGCCGACCGCTATCTTCGCCGCCAGCGACACCCAGGCGCTGGGCGTCCTGGAGGCGGCCCGCGCCCGCGGCCGGCGGGTGCCGGAGGATTTGTCCGTCATCGGCTACGACGATCTCGAAGTCGCCGAATATCTGGGCCTGACCACCGTGCGCCAGGCATTGTTTGACTCGGGCCGCCTCAGCGCCGAATACCTGCTGACGGCGATCGCCGAACCCTTGACGCCGCCGGCGCAGGCCACCCTGACCACTAAACTGGTGGTCCGCCGCACCACAGCCCCGCCGGCCCCTTGAAAGGAGGTGGCGTTCACCCAACCTTGGTTTGGACCACGCACCTGTTCCAGTTCGTTCACTACCCATTGCTCTTTCGGAGGAGACATGTCTAAACGCGTTATGCAGATACTGGGCGCCCTGATGATCCTGTCCATCATCATCACCGCCTGCGGTCCGGCGGCCACGCCGACCCCCGCCCCCCAAGCCACGCAAGCGCCGGCCGCCACCACGGCGCCGTCCACCGGCTCCGGCACGTTCCTGGAGCGGGCGCTGGCGGGTGAGTTCAAGGGCACGATCGTGACGGCCACCGGGCCGTTCACGGATGAGGACGCTGTCAAGTTCGATGCCACGATGAAGGCTTTTGAAGATCAGACCGGCATCG